>NZ_JBEOUD010000006.1:0-241745 GCF_040303865.1 Streptomyces sp. NPDC094034
ATATCTAAAACTAATCCCTCACTATCTTCACAGGCCCGTGTCGGGCCCACGCCGGCGGGCCCGCGAAGATCGACCGGAGAGGACCTAGTCCCGCTTGCAGATCCGGTCCAGGAGATTGGCGGTCGCACGCTGGATACGGGGGTCCACATGGCCCGGCCGGTCCAGCGCAGGGGACCACGCGAAGGTCCCCGACGCGAAGACGAGCGCCCCGGACGGGGCACGGTAGAGCGAGGTCTCCTGGTGGCGCCTGCTGTTGTCGAGATCGCGGTACGGGGAGTGCGCGAGCAGGATCCGGTCCTGGTGCTCCGGGAGCGCGGTGCGCGGGAAGTAACGGTCCGCCTCACCGGCGACCAGGCCTTCGATCTCGTCGCCCTCGGTCGCGCCGGTGGCTTCCCAGAGCCAGTGATCGGCGTTCCGTACGACCAGGGGGCGCGGCTCGGGAACGCGGCCCGCGTACTGGATACCGAGCAGCTGCTGCTCCGGCCGGTCCACCTCGCGCCAGAGCGCGGGGCGGCCAGGACCGCGGCGCTTGCGGCAGGTGAGCAGGCGGTCGGGGACGCCGGAGGCCGAGGGTCCCAACTCCACCTGCCAGTACATGGTGTTGGCGGAGAGGAAGACGAGTGAGGTGCCGCCGTCCCGCGCGGCCTCGACGGTCCGGCGCATGGGCACGGACCAGTACTCGTCATGGCCGGGGAAGACCAGGCCCCGGTAGCGACTGGGGTCGACACGGCCCGCGTGCAGATCGCGGGTGTCGGCGTAGGCGAGGTCGTAGCCGTACCGCTCGGCCCAGCGGATGAAGTCGTAGGCGTGGCCGACGTGGAGCGGCAGCCCCGCGCCCGCGTAGGGGCGGTCGAAGGAGACGGTCATGGCGGCGTCGCGCTCGCCGAGGAGCCGGCCCTCCTCGTCCCAGGCGTGGTAGAGGCTGGCGCCGGTGTGGCCGTCCTCGGGATAGAGGTTGTAGGCCTGCCAGGTGATATCGGGGAGGAGCAGGAGCAGGTCGGCCGGGTGGCTGTCGCGGACCGTGAAGGGGATGTGGGAGCGGTAGCCGTCGAGCGTCGTGAGGACGGCGACATAGGCGCCGAGGGCCCAGAACTCCGGGATCTGGAGCCGCCAGGAGAGCCACCAGTGGTGGCAGGAGACGGTCCGGTCGGCGGCGAGCGGGGGCGGCTGGACGATTCCGGAGAGCCGGGGGCTGGTGATGATCTTGCGGGCGCCGTCGCCGCCGTAGTGCCCGATCCGGTAGATGTCGACCGAGAACTGCTGGGGCGGGTCGACGGTGACATGGAAGTCGATGGCCTCGCCGGGCGCGACGGCGCCGGTGGACGCGAAGCCCTTGATCTGGCGTCGTACGTCGTCGGCGGTACGGGTGCCACCGCTGCCGCCGTGATGGCCGCCGGGGTGCCCGTGACCGACATGGTTGCCATGACCGGTGTGGTTGCCATGAGCGGGGTGGTCGCCCTGGCTGCCGTTGTTGCCGTGGTTGCCCTGGCTGCCGCTGCCCAGATGCGGATCGGCGTACCAGGGCACGACATGGCCGGTGTCGTCGAAGTAGTTCTCGCTGCCGCGCAGCCAGGGCAGCGGGCCCTGACCGAAGGGATCGCTGACCGCGTGGGCGAGCGCGCCCGATTCCCACCGCCGGATCTGATCCGCCCCCATGGTGCGCCCCTCCTCCGAGCCCCCGCGCCATCAGGTGGCACGACCGTTGATGAATGCGCCGACGCGAGCGCCGACGCGCCGGTGATACGACCGTTTATCCGGCCGGTGAAGCGGTCGGGTGTAAGCGGCGATCCCCAGCACATCACATTACGCACGCACTCCGTCACCGTTCGTTGCGAATTAACCTTAACGGAAGGCGACAATCGGGATGCACGGTGTGATAAAGGATGGCGCCGATCGGCGGCTACGGGGCGACGCCGGGCGCATTTCCGGGCCCGATGCCGAGCCCGGTGCCGTGCGCTGTCGTGCGCTGTCGTTCGACGGATGACGATCTCGGGCCCTCGGATGGGCGTGTGACGGGTCTGCGTGGCGTGTGGCGCGACTCACACGAGGCGTACGGGCTTCTCGGCCCGTACACCGAGCGAGATCAGCCAGGAACGGAGCGGCTCGGCGTCGCCGCCCTCGACCAGGCTGAGGACGCGCCCGCCCAGGTCCGCTCGGCGCTCGCCGTCGATCAGGAGTGCCGGGCCGTCGAGCCAGTCGAGACCGGGCACGGCGCCCGCCGTGTCGACGGCGGAGCAGCAGACCATGGCCGTGACATGGTCGGCGAGCAGCTCACGGCCGCTGCGGGGCGGCTGGAGCGGGAAAAGGGGCAGCGGGTCGTTGCCCCAGAGGGCGAGGGCGTCGCTCGCGGCCTCGGCCGGGGTGGACGGGGCCGCCGCCGCCTCTTCGCGGGCCAGCTCAGCGCTGATGCCCGCGGCCAGGGCATCGCCGGCCTCATAGACGTCACCGGCCTCGTCGGCGGTCCTGGCGGCTCCGGTTCCAGTTCCAGCAGTTTCAGCGGTTCCAGTTCCGGTGGTTCCAGTTCCGGTGGTTCCAGTGGTCGCGGCGCTTCCGGCCGTTCCGGCGGAGTCGACGGTTCTGGCTGTGCCGGCGGCCCCGGTGGAGTCGCTGGTCTCGCTGCTCTTGTTGGTCTCGCTCGTTCCTCCGGCCATGGTGGAGCCGCTGGTCCCAGTCGGCTCGTCCGACCCGGCGTCATGCCGGGAAAGATGGTCGATGACCCTTTCCAGGGTCGGGCCTGGGCTCAGGGCGGAGCCCGTGGGGTCGGCGGAGCGCCGTACCCCCATGGTGTCGAGGACACGGTGCAGCCTGGCCGCTTCCGTACGCCACTTACGGTCGACGACCTCTTCCGGATACTGCTGCCAGTCCACCGGGGACCAGTCCGGGCCCGCCTCGGCCGGGCCGCCGTGGAAGAGGCGGGCGGCCAGCAGGGAGGCCGCCTCGTCGACCACGCCCGGTTCTTCGAGCAGATCGCAGGCGGGACGCTCGCCGAGCCGGGAGGCGAAGCCCTCGGCGAGGCTGTCGCGGCGGGACAGCTCGGTGAGGGCGGACACCACGCCGGCGTCCAGCCGGGAGGGCCAGCGGCCCATGCGCCAAGCGGGCAGCGCGACCCTGGTCAGCAGCCGGTCCCAGCCCGCGTAGGCGAGGCCGACCTGTTCCTGGGCGACGATCCGCAGACCGTAGTCCACCGCCTGTGCGCGCTCGGACGCCGCTGCCGCCACGCCGCGCTCCATCAGCGCGGCGTGCTCGCCACAGCCGCGCAACAGCAGCTTGGCGATCCGTCCGACACAACCCAGCGCCACCCGCCGTATGGGCCCCAGGCCCGGCCGGGACGCGACAGCCACCGCCGCGTCCAGCCCCCGAACGAACCGGCGGGCCGCGGCTATGTCCGGGTGCGCCGAGGGTCCCGTACCCGCCACGACAGGGGCCAGTACGGCGCGCAGCTCGGCGACCCGCATCCACCACAGGAAGGGAGAACCGATCACGAGGACGGGGGCGGCCGGGGTCCGCCGGACGGCGTGCCGACGGCCGCCGCCGAAGCCGGACAGCGCGCGGTGCCGCGTATATGGGTCCGCGTACGTACGCGAAAACGCCTCGGCGTGCGCCGGATGCGTACGGTCCTCCAGCCAGCTGTCGCAGTCCGGGGTCAGCGCTATGGCGGAGGGCGCGGGCACATCGAGCCGCTCCGCGAGATCGCGCACCAGCCGGTAGAGGTCAGGGGCGGCCTTCTCGGTCACCGGGACCGTGGGGCTGAGCGCGGGCCTGGCGCGGGCGACCACGGCGGCGACGGCACCCGCGATCAGCAGCACGACGAGCGCGAAGCCCGTCACGGCCCAGCGCGCGATGTCCCAGCCTCCACCGCTGAGGCGCCCCGTGGCGCCGCCGACGAGCAGTACGACGGCGACGGCGGCGGGCAGCAGCGCCACGGCCAGCGCCCTGCTGCGGATGCGCAGCACGGCGAGAGCCCGTACACGGGCGCCCTGAGCACCCATCTCCTCACGGATACCGGAACCGGACATGGCCGGACCTCACCCCCTCTGCCCTGCGGCCTGCGTTGCTCACTCCCCCACTGTGGCACCCGCCACTGACATCGCAATGCCGATGGGCCAAGTGCCGGAACGCCTGCGCCGCACCCTAGTTGGACCCTGGAGACCCGTCATCCGGATGGCCCAACGGTCACTCGATGGAATGGCTTTGGGTAAAGCTGCTGACGCGAGGGGGCGGGTGCGAGCGTGCGGCGTGGCGGCCCGGCTGGGTGGGGCGGCGTAATCGAGGGGTGGCGTGATCGAGGGGCGGCGGGCGCGGGGCGGGGCGGGGGCCGGGCAGCGCGTACCGGGCGGGGCGCACCTGATCCCCAGCCGGGACAGGCGCCGGGGATCAGGCAGGCCCCGGGATCAGGCGGGCCGCCGGGATCAGGCTCCCGCGGCCTCGCGGGCGATGTCCGTGCGGTGCTGGGAACCCGCCAGACGAATGCGGCGCAGCGCCGTGTACGCGCGCTCCCGGGCCTGCGTAAGGTTCCGGCCCGTCGCCGTCACCGAAAGCACGCGCCCGCCGGCGCTGACGACCGTATCGCCGTCGCGCCGGGTACCGGCGTGCAGGACGTACGCGTTGGGGGCATCCTGTTCCGCGATCTCGCCCAGGCCCTCGATCGGGTCGCCGGTGCGCGGCGTGTCCGGGTAGTTGTGCGAGGCGACGACCACCGTGACCGCCGCGTCGTCGCGCCAGGTCAGCGGGGGCAGCGCGGCGAGATCTCCCTCCGCCGCCGCCAGCAGGACGCGGGCCAGCGGCGTCCTGAGCCTCGCCAGGACCACCTGTGTCTCCGGGTCGCCGAAGCGCGCGTTGAACTCGATGACCCGCACGCCACGCGCGGTGATCGCGAGACCCGCGTACAGCAGCCCCGAGAAGGGCGTACCGCGCCGGCGCAATTCGTTGACCGTCGGCTGGAGCACGCTCTCCAGGACCTCGTCCACCAGCTTGGGGTCGGCCCACGGGAGCGGGGAGTACGCCCCCATGCCGCCCGTGTTGGGGCCCTCGTCGTTGTCGAGGGCGCGCTTGAAGTCCTGCGCGGGCTGGAGTGGAAGGACCGTCTCGCCGTCGGTGATGGCGAAGAGGGAGACCTCCGGGCCGTCGAGGAACTCCTCGATGACGACCCGATCGCAGCCGATCGCGTGCGCGCGCGCCACGGCGAGATCCGCGGTCACGACGACGCCCTTCCCGGCGGCCAGCCCGTCGTCCTTGACGACGTACGGCGGACCGAAGGCGTCGAGGGCGTCATCGATCTGCTCGGGGGTGGTGCAGACGTAGCTACGGGCCGTCGGAACGTTCGCCGAGGCCATCACATCCTTGGCGAAGGCCTTGGAGCCCTCCAGCTCGGCCGCCTCCCGCGACGGACCGAAACACGGGATGCCCGCGCCCCGTACGGCGTCCGCGACCCCGGCCACCAGCGGGGCCTCGGGACCGACGACGACGAGCCCGGCCTCCAGCTCGGTGGCGAGGCGGGCCACGGCCGCACCGTCCAGCGCGTCCACCGGGTGCAGCTCGGCCACCTCGGCGATACCGGCGTTACCGGGCGCGCAGTGCAGAGCGGTGACCTCGGGGTCGAGGGAGAGAGAGCGGCACAGGGCGTGTTCGCGGGCGCCGCCGCCGATGACAAGGACCTTCACGAGGGGCAGCCTAGCCCGGACGGGGCGCCGCTCCGTGTGCGGGCCTCGGACGGTCTTGGACGGGTCACCGAAAGACGGACCCCTATTCGTTTGTGTATTCCTCCACAACCGTCGCTCCCAGCTCGCGCACGATCAGTTCACGACCGGAGAGCGCGGAGTCGACGAGATCCGGATCGTCCTCCTCAGGAATGTCGTCCTCCGGTGCGACCGGAGGCTTCGTGGGCGCGACGGGTCTGTTGTCGGGCCACTCCGAGCGGGCGGGGCCGCTCTGGCGCGGGGGCTCGGATCGCGCCGTACCGGGACCGGTCGGGCCCTGGGACGTGGGGGCGGGCGACGGCTGCGACGCGTGCGCGGGCTGGGCGGGGCGCTGAGCCTGCGGGGCTGTCGAGGGTGTCGGAGCGGCCGGTGCGGCGTTCGAGGCGGAGGGGGCGCCGCCGTAACCTCCGGTCCCGCCGTCCCCGTACCCACCGCCGCCGGAACCGGGCGCGCTCGCGCCACCTGGGCCGCCCGTGGCAGCGCCATAGCCACCACCAGGGAGGGAGCCGGAGCCGGGGCCGGAGCCGGGACCTGGGCCTGGGCCGCCGTAACCGCCACCGCCGCCACCGCCTCCTCCTCCGCCGGCCGGGGGCGTGGCGGTGCCGCCCGACGGGTCGACGATCGCCTCGATCTTCCACTGCACATGGAACTGCTCGGAGAGCGCCTGTTTGAGCACGTCCTCGCTGCCGCTGCTGGTGAAGTTGTCGCGAGCGCCCGCGTTGATGAAGCCGACCTGGAGGGTCGTGCCGTCGAACCCCGCGACCTGCGCGTTCTGGCTGAGCAGGATCCAGGTGAAGCGCCGGCGGTTCTTCACCGCCTCCAGGATGTCCGGCCACATGTTCCGCACCTGACCGGCGCCCTGTGTCATGCCGGGGGCCGACGCGGCGGCAGCGGGCTGGGGAGCGGTCGGCGCGGACCCGGGTCCCGGCGGCGGCGCGGCCCCCTGTCCCTGCCCCTGCCCCTGTCCGGGCGCCGACGCGGTGGGCCAGCCGCCGGGACGGCGCCCCGGAGCCTCCGACGCCGCGGCGGAGGGCCAGGCACCGGGCCGCTGCGGCTCGACGGCGGGAGCGGGCGCCGACGGGGGCGCGGCCTGCGGAGCGGCGGGCGCCGGAGCGGCATGCTGCATGGGCGGCGGTACGGGCGCGGGCGGCCCAGGCATCGCGGGGGGTACGGGCGCGTGCGCCTCGGGCCCGGGGACGTACCCCGTCGCGGGACCGGGCCCCCCGGCGGAGAACGCGGCCCCCGCGACCGAAGCGGCCGCGGCCGCCCCGCGCTCCAGCCGGTCGAGCCGTGCCTGAACCGACCGCTCGTCGTCGAAGGCCGCGGGCAGCAGCACCCGCGCGCAGATCAGCTCCAGCTGAAGCCGGGGCGAGGTGGCCCCGCGCATTTCCGTGAGCCCGGTGTTGACCAGGTCGGCCGCCCGGCTCAGCTCGGCCGCGCCGAAGACCGACGCCTGGGCCCGCATCCGCTCGACGACATCGGCGGGGGCATCGATCAGCCCCTTCTCCCCCGCATCCGGCACGGCGGCCAGAATGACCAGGTCCCGCAGCCGCTCCAGCAGATCGGCGACAAAGCGCCGCGGGTCGTTCCCGCCCTCGATGACCTGTTCCACGACCTCGAACGCCGCGGCCCCGTCTCCCGCCGCGAACGCGTCCACCACCGAATCGAGCAGCGACCCGTCCGTATAACCGAGCAGGGCCGTCGCCATGGCGTACGTCACACCGTCCTCGGCCGCGCCCGCGAGCAACTGATCCATGACGGACATCGAGTCACGCACGGACCCGCCCCCGGCCCGTACGACCAGCGGCAACACCCCGTCGGCGACCGGGATCCGCTCCTTCCCGCACACCTCGCCGAGATAGTCGCGCAGCGTCCCCGGCGGGACCAGCCGGAACGGATAGTGGTGCGTACGCGACCGGATCGTGCCGATGACCTTCTCGGGCTCGGTGGTCGCGAAGATGAACTTGAGATGCTCCGGCGGCTCCTCGACCACCTTCAGCAGCGCGTTGAAGCCCGCCGAGGTGACCATGTGCGCCTCGTCGATGATGTAGATCTTGTAACGACTGCTCGCCGGCCCGAAGAACGCCTTCTCACGAAGATCACGGGCATCGTCCACACCGCCGTGCGACGCGGCGTCGATCTCGATCACATCGATGGACCCCGGCCCGTTCCTGGCCAGGTCCTTGCAGGACTGGCACTCCCCGCACGGCGTCGGCGTCGGCCCCTGCTCACAGTTCAGACAGCGCGCGAGGATGCGCGCACTGGTCGTCTTCCCACAGCCGCGCGGCCCGCTGAACAGGTACGCATGATTGACCCGGTTGTTCCGCAGGGCCTGCTGCAGCGGGTCAGTGACATGCTCCTGCCCGATGACCTCGGCGAACGACTCGGGGCGATAACGGCGGTACAGCGCAAGGGACGACACACCTACGACGATATCGGCCCCCTACGACAACGCCCCCCTGCCGCCACCCCCAACACAAGCGCCCCCCACGCACCCGCCAGAGCCAACCTACCCTTGCTGCCTTCCGGCCCTGGGGGAGTTCAGTCAGATAGCGCCACGTGAGGGGCTCCGCACACAGTACCCGATGCGGGAGGCCCGGATCGAGTTCGCGAGCACTCCCCAGCGTCTTGTATTGTTTGCGGCGGAGGATTCGCCTAGTGGCCTAGGGCGCACGCTTGGAAAGCGTGTTGGGGGCAACCCCTCACGAGTTCGAATCTCGTATCCTCCGCCATTGCTCTCACCGGGCAATACGTCGAAGGCCCCCGCAGCTTGCTGCGGGGGCCTTCGACGTGCGTGGTCTCAGTTTTGGTCTCAGTTACGCAGGCGGACCGCCGCGGACAGTCGTAGACCCCCGCTAGGAATCCAGGTCACTGGATGACGAGCCCGGGTCTCCTCCAGCGCCTCGCCGCAGCAACCACGACAGCGACAGCCGGGCGCCCCCTCCCTATGCGCGGTGTGCGCTTGCTCGACGAGCTCGTACACCAGCACCTCAAAGCTCCTGCGCCCGCACCTTCCAAGCAGCCGCTTCGCGACGCACGCGAGATGCCTCGTCCTGCGCTTCCCGCGCTCGGCGATCAGCGTGGATCTTGCCTCATGGGGGTACCGCCGCCGTACATGCCCTCCTCACTGTCCACAAGACCCACTGTTGCCGCCAGCAACGGAGAAAGAGGGTGATGATCACAGCACGGGGCCGTCAACCGGCCGGAGCGCTGGCGCCCCGTTCGGGCGCTTCCAAGCGCCCTGCGCCTTCCGTCGTCACGTTGCATCGTTACGCAGGCCGTGACGCGCTGGCCATCCAGGCGGGGCGGCGAGCGCTGGAGAGACCAGGTCATGGCACATTCGATCAAGCTGCTGCGCTACTCGGTGGAGACTGCGGCAGGTTGGCATTCCTACGCCCTCGACGCCGACCTCGTCGCCTTGGTGGGCGCGGTCAACACCGGCAAGACGACCTTCTTCGAAGGCGTCTCGTACACCCTCGGCTCAACTCCGAAATGGCCCGTGGCCATGGACCGATACGTCCACCGGGTCGAGACCGAGGCCCTCCTGGATGACCAGCATGTGAGGCTGCGCCGGAACGTGCGTGGCCGCACTGGCCAGGTCGAGCTGCTCGAACCCGACGGCACACTGAGCGAGATCCTGCCCCTGAAGGACTCGGACGAGACTGGCCGCACGACTCTGTCGCAGTGGTTGCTGGAAGCAGTGGGCCTGTCCCGATTGCTGTCCACCGCGCGCCGCAGGAGCAAGCCGATCAGCTTCCCCGACCTGCTGGACTTCATGTACGTACGGCAGTTGACCATCGACCAGAAGATCGCCGGCCACAGCGTCGACCGGCCCAGTGCCCTGCGCCAGACCCTTTTCGAGCTGCTCTTCGGGATGTCCACCCCGGAACTCCCGGCCCTGGAAGCCGAACTGAGCGCCGTCAAAGCCACCGTGCGGCAGCTCACCCAGGACCAGGCCAGCATTTCGACATTCCTCAACGCTTCCACCGCCACGAACCTCGACGCCATCCACGCCGAGATCACCCGAGCCACCGAAGCACGCGAAGCAGCCGAGCGGCGGCTCAAGGTCATCGAAACCGAACTCACCGCCCTGACGGGGGCCGCCGATCCGCTGCGCGCCGCCCTGCGGCAGGCCAGCGAAGAAGCCGAAGCCGCCCACCGCCGCGCCAGCAGCGCCCGCCGCGCCCTCGCTGAGAGTGAGGGCAGCGTGGACCAGCTGCGCAAGCGGCTGGAGAAGGCTGGCAAGCCGGTGGTGCAGTGCTCCCACTGCAGCGCCGACCTGACCCGGCGCGCACTCCCAGCGGGGGCCTGCCCGCAGTGCACCGAAACACAGACCGATCTCGCAGCCGCGCTGGACACACTCCAGCGGCAGCTGGACGCCGCTCGCGACCGAGTCGTACAGGGCCAGGCTCGGGCGGCCAAGTCAGAGAAGGAAGCCGCCACTGCCGACGCACACGTCGCCGACCTCCAGCAGCGCCTCGACGAGGCAACCCGCCGACTGATCGCCCCGCATGCCGATCAACTCGCCACTGCCCGCGCAGCCGTCGCCGAAGCAACCACCCGCCTGCAGGGCCTGGAACGCCTCGTCGAACCCCACCAGCGGCTGCGCACCCTTGCGGAACAACTACGCGAAGCCGAGGAACGCCGTACCGAGCTCACCGAGGCCCGCAGAGACCTCATCGCCAGCTACGCCGTACGTCGCGGAGACGTACTGGACAGCCTCAACGACATCTTCGTCGACGTCGTCGAGGAAATGGACCTGCCCTGGTACGCGGGAGACGCCCGCATCGACCGCGACACCTATCTGCCCATCGTCGACGGACAGGGAGTCGACCGCCACGGCGGAGGCACCCGCGCTGCCCTCACCGTCGGCTACCACGTCACCCTGCTGCGCTATCTGCTCACCAACCGTGTCGGTGACCTCCCCGCCTTCCTCATGATCGACTCACCGACCAAGAACATCGGCAGCAACACCTGGGACTCGCGCTTCGCTCAGCGCATCTACAGCAGCTTCGTCGACTTCGTCACCGCCCGCACCGGTGCAGGCATCACCACCGCTCCGTTCCAGGTCCTGGTCGCCGACAACGATTTGCCTGCGTCCGTGCGCGGCCATGTCCTCGTCCACGACTTCGACCATGACCGGCCGCTGATCCCGGGGCTGAGCAACCCGCATGCCACCCAGCAGTAACCGGTCAGAGCCCACTGCCTCGCCGGGCAGGGCGCTCAAGGCCAGCACCAGAGCAGTCGGATCGTGGCTCGATGCCGATAGCGTCTGTTCGCCGAAGGGGCCCGTGGCCGAAATTGTCCCTAGTAGGGTCGTGGACGTGGCCACTCCTCTGCTCTCTGACATCCACCGGCACGTGCTCCCCGCCCTCCCCGCGGAGGCCGACGTGGAGCACGGCGAGGTCTTCACGCGGCGCTGGGTGGTCGACCTGATCCTCGACCTCCTCGGGTACACGGCCGACAAGGACCTCTGCAACGCGACGCTCGTTGAGCCGGCCTGTGGCTCAGGTGCCTTCCTGGTCGCTGTGGCGTCGCGGATCAGCGCCTCCTGCCGTACGCACAATCGCCCTCTCGGGGAGGCGGCTACGGCTGTGCGCGCTCTGGATCTGTTGGATCGCAACGTGCAGAAGAGCCGCGCGGTCGTCGAGAAGCAGCTGGTAGACGAAGGGTGGCAGGCCAAGGAAGCTCGGCAGGTGGCAGTCTCATGGGTCGAGCAAGGTGACTACCTGCTCCAGCCCGATGCAGACCACCGAGCCGACTACGTTGTCGGCAATCCTCCGTACATCCGCCTCGAAGACGTCCCCGACAACCGGATGGCGGCCTACCGCAGCGCCTGCTCCACGATGGGCGGCAGGGCAGATATCTACATCGGCTTCTACGAGGTCGCGCTGCGCAGCCTCAATCCTGACGGGAGGCTCGGCTTCATCTGCGCCGACCGCTGGATGCGAAATCAGTACGGCCGCCGCCTCCGACAGCTGGTGACCAGCCGCTTCAGCATGGATCTCGCCTTGATCATGCACGATGTGGATGCGTTCGCGCATCAGGTTTCGGCCTATCCGGCGATCACGCTCATCTCGAACCGACCCCAGGGCGGAGCGGTGGCAGCGGACACCACTCGGGCATTCGGCAGCGCCCAAGCCGATGACTTCGCCGACTGGTACGCGGAGGACAGCGAGTCCATTACAGCCCCAGCGTTCCAGGCCGCCCGCATGCCGCACTGGTTCCCCGACGAGGACTCATGGCCGGCTGCCTCGCCAGCCAGGCTGGCTCTCCTCGAAGAACTCACCGAGCGCTTCCGGCTCCTGGAGGACACCCAGACCGGTACTCGCGTCGGCATCGGCATCGCCACCGGCGCCGACAAGGTCTTCCTCACTGACGACGACGCCCTGGTCGAGAATGACCGGCTGTTGCCCATGGCCATGGTTCGTGACACCACCAGCGGCACCTTGAACTGGAACGGCACCTACCTGGTCAACCCGTGGACGGCCGCAGGTGACCTGGTCGACCTCACCGCCTATCCGCAGCTTGCCGCGTACTTCGAGGAGCACGGGGACGTGCTCCGCAAGCGGTACGTCGCGGTCAAGCAGCCTCAGCGCTGGTACAAGACGATCGACAAGGTCGACCACCGTCTGACGCGGCGTCCCAAGCTGCTGTTTCCGGACATGAAGCTGACGATCCATCCGGTCCTCGATGAAGGCGCACTGTACCCTCACCACAACCTGTACTTCATCGTCTCGGACAACTGGGACATGCGCGTACTCGGTGGTCTGCTGTTGTCCAAGGTCGCGGAAGCGTTCGTGGAGGCGTACGCGGTCAAGATGCGAGGGGGAACCCTCCGGTTCCAGGCGCAGTACCTCCGCAAGATCCGCGTGCCCGACCCGGCCGCCATCAGTAAGAGTGACCGCACAGCCCTCGCGGATGCATTCGACAAGCGCGACGTGAAGGCCGCGACAGAGGCTGCCTTGCGCGTCTACGGATTGGCCGAGCTGCCTGACTAGGAGGAACGGATCTTGACGGTCACCCGCCAAGACTTCGAGGACGCCATAGCTACGTACTGGGGTGCCAAGCAGCTGCAGAGCGAACAGTCTGCGATCAAGGCCAAGGTTGGGGCCGGCACTGCCGGGTCAGTCCGTGGCGGCAAGCACTTCGATGTGATCGCGGCCCTCTTGGCGAAGTTCTTCCTGGAAGCCGGCTACCCGGCCGAGAGCATCCGCGTCAGCAAGTCCCAAGGGCTGGAGCTGCCCGGCTACTACCGGCCGCAGAAGCAGTGGGACCTCGTGGTCGTGCATGAGGGCGTACTCGTCGCGGCCTTCGAGATGAAGGCGCTCGGCGGGCCCTCGTACGGCAACAACTACAACAACCGGGTCGAGGAAGCGCTGGGCAGCGCGGTGGACCTCCGACGCGCCGCCCTCGCCGAGCTGTATCCGAAGGAGAAGCCCTGGCTCGGCTACTTCTTCATCATGCAGGACGGGGAGGGTTCCCGGAGGCCGGTCAAGACCGCGAAGGGCGCCCTGCCGACCGACGCAATCTGGCATGGCACCTCGTACCAGGACCGGTTCGGCATCTTCTGCGAGCGCCTCATAGCCGAACAGCTCTACGATGCCGCGTGCTACGTCACGTCCTCGGCCGAGGCACCGAAGCCGATCGAGCTCGTGCCGAGCCTCGACTGGAGACACTTCTCAGCAGCGATCAATGCGCGCCTCACCTACTTGAAAGACCTCGGCCTCCCCGGGTAACGGCACAGATTCGACGCACTAAGCACCGTGCCTCTCGCGAACCGGCGCCGAGACGGCAATGGCAGCAGAGGGCCGATGTGGTCGATGACCCGGTCGGCCGCCGACTTCGAAATTCCGAACAGCAGGACCAGCTGGCGCATCGTCAAGTTTGTGCGCCAGTAGGCCGCGACCAACAGAATGCGGCCCTCAAGCAACGGACCCCACGGACGTCTCAGCCGTGGTTCGGCTGCATTCTCGCGCTGCACCATGGTCACCAACTTGCCGAAGCAGCACGGGCTCAGCCCGGTGAACGGGCCTATCCAAGACGGTTCCGACGCCGTGACCACACCAGCCGCGCAAAGGTCATCTCGCCCATGACCAGCGGTTACGGGACTGCCCTCAGAGGAGGACCTTCTTTGCGGGGGGATCGGAAAGGTAGGACTCAAATATCGGGATGTTACGGAGGTCCGCCGGAAGGTTCTCGTACCAGGAGAGCCCCTTCGCATTGCAACTGCTGCAGAGGAGACCTCGAATGCATTTCCCGCACGATCTACCCTGTTTCGAGCAACAAGAGTGGTCATGATCGATGTGCCAAGTCCCAACCTCCCGGAGCCCCTTCACGTTGCAGATTGCACAGGACTGGTTTTGATGGTCAAGCAGTGCCCAGTAACCCTCCTGCGTGAGGTGAAAGCTCCCCTCAATATGGACCCATTTGATGCATGAAACACACTGTGGCCGATAACTGTCAGCCGAGGTCTTGCTCTTATAGAACTCCTCAAACGATTTGACCTGCTTGCATGTGCAGCACTGTTTCAGTCCTTGGTCTCGATACGCAAGGATCGTCGCCATGGGGAGCTTCGCCTTGAATGGCTTGACCACACTCGACGCGAGAGTCTGCATGTAATGGGTGTCGCATAGACCTTTGTTCGTATTGCGGACCTCCCGATCACATTCCCAAACGGAGGACCCAGGCATAGCTAGGGGGTGCTGGCTCGACGCCTCACAGCGGAACTTCGAGTACGTTTTATCACTGCGACGCTTTACCTGTGCAGGCTTGAACTCCCGCACCCCTCGCTTATGTTGTTGGTAGTACGCGTTACACAGGCCCTTCGCTATGACCCGCCTGTCACACTTCCAGCCGTCTCCAGTGGCCCTGCAGACCTTCACAGCCCCGCCCGTCCGACCATCAACTCTGTCAACTCGTCGCCTATTAATATATCGGCCAGTTCACCCTTCGACTCTAAGATGGCGAGGTCTGCGGCATCTGACTCATCGAGGTAATACTCGGCCGTTACCCAGAAGCCTCTTTCTTCCAGGAACTCGCCAGGAAGAAAGGGACCTTCGACTATTAGCGTTCGCCGAGCATTGCCTTAACGTGCTTGACGCGACCCTCGATGGCAGCCCGCAAAGCGTAGCCGGTCGCGGTCTGCAGAGGTTCCTTGTACGTCACAGTTCCGTCCTCGGCCTTCTGCGTGGTCACGAACCACCCAAGGTCATAGACATTCTTACCGACGAAACTGACTGATCATCTCCTGATAGCGCTGAGTGTATGACATCCCCTCGAATGCCGGGTCAGTCTTGAAAAGTGCGTGTGCCTCACGATTCTGCTTCTCAGTCTCTTCTGTCTCCTCAAGAACGAAGACGTAGCCAAGCCAAGGCCGCACAGCACCAAAGGGTTTGTTCATATCCTGAGCCACCGACAAATCAGTGGCGCTGCCAAGCGCTTCCTCGAATCGATTGTTGAAGTTCTTCCCTACGCTCCCGACTTGGGACTTGAACTCGAAGGCAGCAATAAGGACCTCCTTGTAAATCACCACGAGGTCCCAGGACTTGCGAACGCGATAGTACCCCGGAAGGTACGGCCTCCCGGTCCGAACATCACTTTCCGAGAGATCGCAAGCGATGAAGATATCCCGCACGGCATTCTCGAACCCCGCAATGTGGCCGTTGGCACGGGCTTCTCCCCCAGCCTTTCCGTCGTCTGCCTGCTTCCCTCTCTGCTCAGCCCGCTTGTCCCAGAAGTCCTGGGCAGCCTGCTGGATTACCTCGTGCTTCATGTCACCACTCCTTATCGTTCGGCTTGTCTCGAGGGCTTCCGTTCAGGAACCCCAGCTGACCCAGTGTGAGGGGTGGCACTGACAGTCGACGCGGAGGCTACGTCGATGCACCGCCACCTCAAGGGCAGACAAGGGGAGTTGTGCACGGGAGCTGGCCGAATCCCGGTCGTCAGCGCTGCCGGTCCGAGTGCAGGTTCCGGGCAGTGGGAAGCCTAGTGAGACTGAGGTCAGCGGATGGGCGCACAGGCGGGTGGAGCGATGGTCAACGTTGCGTCTGGCTCCGCACAGATCGGAACCGGACGATCACGCACCCCTAACCCGACGACTCTGTAGGTAGGCTCCTCCGGGGCAGGAAGCACTCGGCAAGGGGGAGCAGATGGCAGGGGCGTTGACAGCTGCGGTGCGGAACTACTGGGTTGATTCCGACACCTGGATCCGTATAAATCAACGCATGGAGCCCATCGTCAGCGCCACTATCGATGCACTCGTTGAACGCGGCGTCGACCGCTCTTGGATTCAGACGGGTAATGCGGCTTCTCTGCCAGCATCCTTCGGCTTGAGGGATACTCGGTGGGATATTGTCATCACCAAGGATGACGTTCCGTTGGGAGCAATCGAGTTCACCGCACAGTCTGGGTCGTCCGCCGCAAAGAACTTGAACAACCGGATCCACGAGGCGACCTCACGGGCCCTGGCGGTACGAAGCTCTGACCACAACGGCGGGCTGCAGCCACAGCTCGGACTGTTCATCATGTTGGAGCAGGGAGGAAGTACCTCTGTCCAGCCAAGGCTTGAAGCGGCACTGAATCAATTCCTCGACGACGAGCTCTATGACGAGATTGCCTACACCTGCTACTCCGACGTGGGACTGCGTGAACCATCGGAAGGCATGTCGGTGCAGCGGTTCGTCGACCGGTTCAGCCGTCGGCTGCTCGCACGAGCTGTAGGTCCACTAGAAGAGATCACGCCGAACCTGGAGCGGTACCGAGAAGTGATCGAGGCCGCACGGGGCGAGAAGAAGGACTATTCTCTGGAACGCGTGCCAAAGCGGGGCGGGCAAGCAGAAGTACTCCGGGGGGTGCACAAAGCGTCAGGCATCGAGATTGCTTTCAAGCGGAGACTATCTCAGTGGACGAAGGCAGGTGCCCGGATGGGGCGCGAGATCGAGATCGCCCGCATCCTGAGTGCGCACCCAAACGTCATGCCAGTCCTCGACTTTGAGGCAAAGCACCACTGGTTCATCATGCCTCTGGCCGATGCAACTGCTGAAGAACAGTTTCTCCACTTGAAGGAGCCGAAGCATCTCCGCAGGATGATCAAGGCGGTTGCATCCGCCCTCGCAGAAGCTCACCGCCACGGTTGGCGTCACCGCGACGTCAAGCCACAGAACATTCTGCTGCTGCACGGGCGTTGGACTTTGGCTGACTGGGGCGTCGTCCGCCGGCCACGCGGCCAAACGACTTTTGCTGGTCGTACCGGCTCCCATATCGGCACTCCTGGCTTCGCCCCGCCTGAGCTTTCCGCCGGGCCGCATGACCTCTCTGTACCGGCGACAGACATCTACAGCCTCGGCCGAGTAGCCGCCTGGGCTCTCACTGGGGAGTGGCCGCAAGCGAATATCCCTCTCCTGCCAGCAGAGGAGCCGTGGCGGACCATCGTCAAGGAAGCAACGCAACAGAAGATCGAGAGACGCCCGCAGAGCATTGACGAGTTCGTGGCCCTCATCGACCGCGAGCACGACAAGGCAGGACGATGCTGATACTGGGCTTTTGGTCCTCCACCGGCACGATCTGCAGCAGGGGCGACTGCGCAGTCCTGCGCAGTCGCCCCCTCCAGAGCCCTTTCCTACGTCATTCGCCGTGCCTTCCCGGGTTCCCTGCCCGGTCCATAGCCTGTACATGTGCCTTGGCAACCGCGGCAGCAACGGCTTCTTGACCTTTGTCGTGGACTTGGGCCTCAACCTGATCAGTCGAGGCCCAAGGGGTCACGAGCCTTCGGGGGTGGTCAGCGGCGCCACCTGTCCCAGAGCCACCCGATCGCCGTGACCGTCAGGAGGCCCAGCGCCCTCTGGGTCTCGTTGCCGACGCCAGCGCTGTAGCCCGCCGCATAGCCGACGGCCACAGCGGCCACGAACACCTCGAACCTGGGCGGACGCTCGCTTCCAACCACGGGGACACGCATACTGGACACGGTTCTTCTCCTCATCAGATGGGTTGGACCATCCGCCGGACCCCGGAGATCTGTGGAAGGTGACACGGGATCCGGCGGAAGCATTTCGTCTACTTCTCGTCGCTGCCGTCCTCCGGCACGGGCGACTCCTCGTACAGCTCGGAACTGACCAGTTCGCCGAGTTTCGCTGCCAGTTCCTGGCGTTTCTCCTCGGACAGGCCCCGATAGGCGCGCCAAGCGAGTTCGACGGGGGAGCTAGGTCTGCGCCCCATGGCGATCCAGGCCAGGAGGAGCGATCGTTCAGACAACGACAGATTCTGCAGCCGCTCCCAAACCTGTTCCGGGTCTTGCGCGCGCCGCACCTCGTACAGAGGCTCTCGGATGCGGAATGACTCAGGCCCCGCCGCACGAATCGGCACCAGCTCGGAGGACCGCTCCTGCCGACGGGGCGCCCGGCGCACGCCCGGCTCCCATACAGGATCGCCGGCCCGCACGAAGCGGGTCTCATGAGGCGCCAACAGTACGTCGTCGCGGTTGGTCGCGATGACCCAGCCGTGACTCCGCAGGTCCCGCACTCGACGGTCGACCTGCGCGACGCCAGGAAACGCCGCCTGCAACTGATCCCTGGTGTAGACGTTCCCCTCGCCGACCTCGGCAACGAGCCACAGGGCGGCCCGAACCATGGTCCCCATCTTCACGTTGGTCCAGTCGGGCAACCGAGATTCCGCCATGCAGTCGCACCTCCCTCAGTCGTCGTGCCACCAATGAAACCACATTCGGCGCAGTTCGGCGAGAACCGGCGAGATTTTCGGCAGAAATCGGCGAAGGGCTGCGAGGCAGACAAACCCATGCGGGCCCCGACCGAATCGGTCGGGGCCCGCATGGGCACATCAGGCAGATCCCGGCGGGCCGCCACCCCTACCACTCGTTAGCGTCGCCATACTTTCCGGGGTTCTTCGCACGATCCATTGCCTGTGCACACGCCTCGGCCATGGCGGCAGCGACGGCGTCCTTATTCGTGCCACGGACCTGGGCTTCGACCTCGCAGCCGGGGCGACGGGTGGTGTGCCAGCGGACTGGGAGATCCGTGTAGAGCTCCGTCTCGAACTCCCAGGCCAGCACAGCCCATTGCTCGTAACGGCCGATGTTGAGCCGCTCGCCGTCAGGCAGAAACGCAGCGTGGCCATGGTGGACGATCCTGCGGTCGGGCATGCCCTCGCGGATGGCTCGTATACCACCAGGTCCCTTGTGTTCCCATTTATCCCGACCCCATTCTTCGACGTCCGCCGAGTGGTCGGGGTGGTCCTCCTCCCATTGGGAGATCAGGGCCTCCGCGTGCGCGCGGTCCAGGAAAGGAATGAGGCGTTCGCCGAGGCGGGCTACGTACACCCCCGACTCCACCGGCGCGAGGCTCTGGCTGGGGTCAGGTACAGGACCTCCAGGTGTCGGTGGGTGCTGGTGCGGTGTCGGTGACGAACCCCAGATCAGGGCGCCGACCTTCGCGGCTGTCTGCTGGAGGACGGGGCCGGTGAGGTGCTGGTAACGGCTGCGCATCCGGGCGGACTTGCCGGGCTCCCAGCCCATGATGCGGTCGACGACCGTATCGGGGACGCCGAGGATCAGCAGGACGGTGGCGGCGGTGTGGCGGGCGTCGTGGAGGCGAGCGTCGCGGACCTTCGCCGCCTTCAGAAGGTCCTTCCACTTGTGGTAGTCGGTGTTGGGGTTGAGCGGCTCGCCGGCCGGTGACGTAAACACGTACCCCTTCTCCACCCACAGGTCTCGGGCAAGGGCCCGCTCGCGGTCCTGCTGTTCCTTGTGCAGGCGCAGCAGCCTCAGCAGTTCCTCGGGCACACCGATGGGGCGCTTGCCCGCGCGCGTCTTGGTGTCCTTCGTCTCGCGGCGGATGCTGATCCGCTGCGGGCAATAGCCAGGCTTGCGACCGCACTTGTCGTCACAGCCGTGCTGGTAGCGGGGCCGAAGACGACCCCGGCGTACGAGGATCACGCCCGCCTCGAAGTCGACGTCCGCCCATTTGAGGCCGAGGACTTCGCCCTGGCGCAGGCCGAGTGCGAGGGCGATGACCCAGCGGGCAGTGTTGCGGTGTTTGTCCGCTTCGAGGAGGAGGCGCTGGACCTCCTCCAGGGAGTACGGCTCCACCTCTTCCTCTTCCATCTTGGGCGCCTTGGCGATGGAAGCCGGGTTGGTGGTGAGGTGACGGCGGCGCTTGGCCTCGTTGAGCGCGGTGCGCACGGTGCGGTGCGCCTGGTGGGCGGTGCCGGCGGAACTGCCGTCCGCCTGCATCTTCTTGTAGAAGCGCTCCAGGTGCTCGGGCTCCAGCTTCTCCAGGCGGTGGGCGCCCAGGCCGGGTATGAGGTGGTGGTAGACCGCGACGCGGTAGCCATCGATGGTGTTCTCGGACACGCTCGGCGCGGCGATGTTCTCCACCCAGTGAGTCAGCCACGTCTCGACCGTCCAGGTCTGGCCGGCCTTGCGGACACCCGTGGAGTCGCGCTGCTTCTCCAGGTCTCGTACGACCTTGGTGACTTCGGCGCGCGTCCTACGGCTGGCGTGGCGGCGGTCCGGGCTGCCGTCGTCCTTGACGCCGACGGTGACGCGGCCATGCCAGCGACCATCCTTGCCGAGGTAGATGGTCGAAGCGCCGTTGGGCTGACGGGAGTTCTTGGGGTTGGTCATGTGCGCCCCCCTCAAGCCGCAGTGCCGAAGCCTTCAGGGCCGAGGCGGCGTTGGAGGAATTCGTTCACCGCCTCGACCGGCACACGACGCAGGCGGCCGACCTTCGCGGAGGGGATTTCGCCGGAGGAGATGTACTTGTACAGCGTGGTACGGCCGACGCCCATGCGGCGGGCGGCCTCGGCGACCGTGAGGCCGACGAGGGTGACGTCGCCCTGCTCGCCGCGCGCGGCTATGAGCGCGCGGAGGGAGTCCTCGGGGACGTCGAGGAGCTGGGCGAGCTGGGCAAGGGGCAGGGAAGTGCTCTGGGGCAAGGAGGCTCCTTGACCGGCGGGCGAAGGCGGCAACCCAGGCAGCGATGCCGGTCGATCGTTGGGTATGGCGGTTGTGGGACTGCGGGGGTTCACAGGGGGAGGTCGTCGGCGTTCGCAGCGGCGACGTGACCGTGGCGGAGCGGCTACTGGGCCGGTGGCTGCTCGGTCTCGTCGGCCGGAGACATCCGGTCGGGGCCGAGCCAGCTCCGGAGTTTGCTGCGCGAGCCGCGGTGGTGGCGGAATTCGCCGTCGGAGGCGACCTCAAGCTCGTGCATGAGCATGACCTTGGCCATGTCCGCCTGGTCGGGGTGGGCCTTCGCGTAGTCGTCGAGTTCGGCCATGATCCGGTCCTGGGCCCTGCCCAGGACGCGCCACTCTTTCCACTTCTCGACGTACTCGCCGACGAGCCGTCTCACCTGCGGATTCATCAGGCCGCCGGGAGGGCTGGTCAGCTCGTCGAGGGGCAGGTCGAAGACCTTGCAGAAGCCGAGTGCCTCGTCGAGGTTGACCCTGCGGCGCGGCTTGCCGCTCTCGATGCGCCAGATTGCGGACTGGTTGATCGGGTGGCCGGCCTTGGTCATCTCTTCGGCGAGTTTCGCCGTGCTCCAGTCGCGGACCTGGCGCTCCGTCCGGATGCGATCGGCCACGTGGTTCTCGGGCTCCGGCCGATCGGTTCCGGCGCGGGCCGCGCCGTCCTCTTCGCCGCTCATCGTTCCCACCTCCTCTCGCTCAGGGCCTGGCGGTACGGCCGTGGCTTATGACGAATAGCTAACACTAACCCGATCTGCATTGCAAGTCATTCCCATTTGAATCGTTGCTGGTAGTGTTGTGGCTGTCCTCGGACGGGGGTGGACATGAAGAAGCCCCCGGCGCTGCGAAGCACCGGGGGCGAAGCAGAAACCCCACAACCGCCATACCTAACGATTCGACCGGCCTGGCCGGGGTTGCCGCCCCATATGGCCTGCCGGGTGAGGAGTTCTATGTCCCAGGGTACGACCCTGCCGCCCCAGATGCCATCCCGCTACGACGAAGGCCCCACGCCGTCGCCCCTGGGCGGGGCGGAGCCTCCGCAGAACGTGGACGCCGAGCGCGCGGTCCTCGGCGCCTGCATGTACAGCAGCGCCGCCATCGACGCGGCCCGGCCCGTCCTGGGCGACGACGCCTTCTACCGGCCCGCGCACGAGACGATCTGGCGCGCGCTGCTCACCCAGCAGCGCGAGGACAAGCCGACCGACCCGATCGCCCTCACCGAGCTCCTCGAGGAGCAGGGCGATCTGCAGCGTGTCGGTGGTCGCCCCTACGTGTCCCAGCTCGCCGACGTGCTCTACGGCACCGGCAATGCGGCGTACCACGCGGAGATCGTCCGCAAGAAGGCCGACCTTCGCCGCCTGCGCACCTCCGCAGTGCGCACCCTCCAGCGCGCGCAGGAACCGGGTGCCGACCCCGAGGCGATACGCAGCGAGGTCGAAATGGAAGTACGCGCCGAACGCGAGCGCGCCCTCGCCTCGGGCCAGGGGCGCCTGAATCGCTTCGCCAGGGACGGGTGGTCCTTCGTCAAGGAGACCGGCGCGGATGCCGAGCCCCTGTGGGGAACCCGCGAGAAGACGGTCTGGGCCTCCGGCGAGAGCCTGATGATCGTCGGCGCCCCGGGCGTCGGCAAGACCACCCTGGCCCACCAGGTGATCTTCGCCCGCCTCGGCCTCCAGGAGACCGTCCTGGAGATGCCGGTCGCCCCCAGCAGGCGGGTGCTCTACCTGGCCATGGACCGGCCCAAGCAGATCGCCAGGGCCATGGACCGCCGGGTCTTCGCCTCGGACGAGAAGATCCTGCGCGAGCGGCTCGTGGTCTGGGAGGGTCCGCTGCCCGCCACCCTCGACAAGGAGCCCGACCTCCTCGCCGATCTCGCCGCCGCGCACCAGGCCGACACCATCGTGATCGACAGCCTCAAGGACGCCGTCAGCACGATGGTCGACGACAGCGCCGCGGTCACCTTCCACAACGCCCGCATGCGCGCCCTGCGCAACGGCGTGGAGATCATGGAACTGCACCACCAGCGCAAGGCCGCCGCCGACGCTCCGCGCCGCCAGCGCCCCAGCCTGGACCAGGTCTACGGCTCCACCTGGATCACCGCAGGCGCGGGCAGCGTCCTGTTCGTCACCGGGAAGGCCGGCGATCCCGCCGTCACCCTGCACCACCTCAAGACCCCCACCGGGGAGGTCGGCCCGCTGGACGTCACCCACGACCACAAGCGCGGCACCACCACCCTCGACCCCACCAAGGACCCCGCCGTCCTGCTGCGCACCGCCCCGAACGGGATGAGTACCCGCGAGCTGGCGACCGTCCTGATCGGCGGAGGCGAGCCCGAACGCGCCGACCTGGAGAAGGCACGGCGCCGCCTGGAGAACCTCGTGGCCACCGGTCTGGCGACCAAGGCCGACGGCATCGCCGGAGGAGCCGGAGGCGGCCAGCAGGCGCGTTACTACGCCTCCGCCCGCCACCTCACCGCCGTCGGCTGAACCCCCCGACCGGTCCCCGCGAAGCGATCACGGAACCGTACACGGGGCCCTCACGCGTGCACACCGCCGTGAACCGCCCACAGGGCACGCTCACCGCAAAACCGCAGGTCAAGCGATCACGCGAGCGTCCACGCCGTACACGCACCCAGGCGATCACGCGCGGGCCCCCCTTTAGAAGGGGGCCCGCGTGTACGCCCCCTCCGTGAACGCCCCTCACTCCCACCCCACAAGCCCCACTTCCCCACCCTGGAGACCTCTGTATGCCCCCTATCGGCTTCGCGCCCCTGGCTGCTCAAAACGGCGGCATTCCGCTTCTGCCGGACTGGGCTACCTCCCCCGCTCTGACAGCGGTGCTGCTCATCCTGCTCGCCCTGTCCGTCGCATGGATGATCCGCCAGCAGCGCCACCGAGCACCCGGCCACAGCCGGAGGCGCGCGACCGTCGCCGTGCGAGTCGCGGCCGTGACCGCGGTCGGCTGCACCGCCTACAGCGCGGACACCAACTGGCGGTTCGCCGCCGACTACCTCGACATGGCCAGCACCACCGAGCGCGCCTTCATGTTCGCCATCGCCGAGCTGGCCCTATTCTCCACCGCCCTGATGGCCCGCCAGAACCTCAATGGGCCCAGGCGGGCGCCGGGCCTGCCCGGCGTCCTGGTCTGGGTGATCACCGCAGGACAGCTCATCCCCGCCTACGCCGTTTTCGGGCCCGTCGGCGGCACCGTGCGCGCCCTGATCGGGCCGTTCATGGCCGCGATGCTGTGGCACCTGGCCATGGGCATCGAACTGCGCCACCGCACCCCCGACGCCGCCTCCCGCAGCCTGGCCGCCATCCTCATCCGCCAGGCACGCGAACGCCTGCTGGCCCGGCTCGGCATCGCAGACCAGGACGCGGATGCCGCCCGGCTCATAAGCGAGCGGGCACTCAGCCAAGCCGTCACCCTGATCCTGCGCGCCGAGGCGATGACCGACGAACAACGCGGCAAGTGGCGGGGACGACGGCTGGCCGAACGCCTGCACCAGGCGCTGGAGCGGGCCGAGGTCGATGGTGACCCGCTCCAGGACGCGCTGCTGCTCCGCAAGCTCGCCACCCGCCAGCAAGCCCTCGGCCTTGCCTCCATCCCCCTGCCACCCCGCTGGCACACCCCCACCTCCTACCCCGCCCGCGACGTGGAGCATGGCCGTTCTCGCGCCGGTGCACCGAAGCGGGCAGAGGTCCTGGGCCACGCGCACTCGCCGGACGCGGACAACGAAGGCGCTGACCGGGCAGCCCGCCCTCATCCCGCCCGCCCGGAACCCGAGGATCGTCCCGGTCCGAGTTCCAGTGACCGCCCGGAACAGCCTGGCCACGCGGTCACCGACGCCGAGCGAGATCCGGGCAAGGACACGGATGCCAATCCGGGCAAGACCGCAAAGGCGAAGACGAAGCGGTCAGGCCGCAAGCCGGATGTGTCCGACGAAGCCCTGACCTCCTACGCGCGCCAGATCCTGCGGAAGACCGGCAGCCTCACCCGCGACCAACTCAAGGCCCGAGTCCACGCCGACGAACTCAGCGTCGCCACCGACCGCGCCGCAGACATCGTCCGCGCCATTAAGGCCGAGCTGAAGGACACCGCCCGCGCCGACCACCCCCACTGATCCGCACTCACGCCGTACGGCTCTCCTCGCCCAGTGCGCAGAGAGCCGGCACCCCCTTCACCACCACGAACGGAGACCCACTTCCTCATGCACGACCAGCACCATGAACTCCCCACGACTCAGGAGCAGATGACCGCCACTCCTGCCACCACCGCGTCAGCAAGCAATGGCGATGGACCGTCCACAGGCCGGTCCATCGCGGACTCCTCCGCCCCGGGGGTAGCGGAGGAGCTGCTCCGGCGCGAGGGCGCGCCGGAGCAGGGACAGGCGGGTGCCACCGGACAGCCGCCTGTCCTCGCCGTTGGGGCCAAGCAGCGTGCGCCGCACCGTCGCGCGAACCTTGATGCGCAGCGCTCCGAGCACGTCACCGCGCGCTTCGCTCCTCCCGAGAAGCACGCTATCCAGTCGGCGGCGAAGGCCGCGCACGTGACGATGGCCCGTTACATCGCGGATGCCACCATGGCCCGCGTCCGAGGTGAGATCACGGTCGCCGCCGGGCGCACGGTCTACGACGATGCGGTCGACGAGCTTGCCGCTGTGCGGGCTCAGATTGCCCGGATCGGCAACAACGTCAACCAGATCGCCCGCCGCCTCAACGCGGACGGTGATCCACACTCTGTGGACGCCGCGATCCTCCACCGGGCAGACCGTCTGCTCGCCACTGCCCACAAGACGGTCCGGACGATCGACGATGCCTCCTTCCGGGCAGCCGGGCAGAAGGCGGGCGGTCCGGCGTGATCGCGAACATCGTCAAGCCGGGCAACAACACCTACGGCGTGCTCGCCTACCTCTTCGACAAGGGCCGCGCCAACGAACACACCGATCAGCACAACGTCGCCTCCTGGGACGACTTCATCCCCGACCCCGGCCCATGGGACAGCCCCGGCCACAAGCGGCGACTCGGCCAGCTCACCCAGGCCCTGGATCTGCGGGTCGAGCAGGCCGGCGACAAGGCGCCTAAGGGGCACGTGTGGCACTGCTCGCTCCGCGCCGCACCCGAGGACCGCGTTCTCACCGACGCCGAGTGGACCAGCATCGCCCGGCGCGTCCTGCACGCGACCGGCATCGCCGCCGAGGGCGATCCGGACGGATGCCGCTGGGTCGCCGTACGTCACGCCCAGGACCACATCCACATCGTCGCCACCAAAGTGCGCGGTGATCTACGCCCGCCGAGGAACTGGAACGACTACCACCGCGCCATGAACGAACTCACAGCGGTCGAAAAGGACTTCGGCCTCACGCGAGTTCCGCGCGGTCCTGAAGCTGCTGCCGGCACGTCGGCGGTGAAGCGCTCCACCCGGGCCGAGAAGGAGAAGGCCAAGCGACTGGGCAACGGCAAGACCGCGCGTGAACGTCTGCGGCACACCGTGCGTACCGCACTCTCCCACTCGAAGGACCTGGACGAGTTCTTCAACCTGCTCGCCGACGCCGGCCTTCAGGTCGAGACCCGCAAGCTGCCCTCCGGTGACCTCCAGGGCTACAAGGTCGCCCTGCCCGACGACGGCCCGCCCATCTGGTTCTCCGGCTCCAACCTCGCCACCGACCTGTCCCTGCCCCAGATCCGACAGCGCCTCGCCGCCTCCGAGGACCAGCCTGCCGCAACGCCATCAGGCAGCCAGCGTCGTCCCAACCCGTGGCACGTGGCCACCGCTGCCGCAGAACGTATCCCTCGCCACCTCGCTCACGCCGACGACGGTGCCGTCCAGGCCCATCTGGCCGTCTTCGGCGAAGTCCTCTACGCGCTACCCGCCCACGCTCCTGCCCCGCTCCAGGCAGAACTCCACCGGGCGGCTGTCGCCTTCGAGCAAGCCGCCCACACCCGCGCCCGCGCCGACCATCAACACGCCCGCGCACTGCGCGGCGCCCTGAAGGCCATGCGCTACCAGCCCACGGACCACACCGGCCTGGCCATGCTCTTGGACACCGCCATCCTCGTCGTCCTCGCAGTCCAGCACCGCAGAACACTGCACCACCACGACCGACAGGTCGCCGCCGCCCGCCAGACACTCACCCACCTGCAAGCCGCCTACAACCAGGCAGCCCCTACCAGCCTCGCTGCACTCGCCCGCCACCAGCCCCTGCACAGCGCCGTGCACCGGTACGCCGCCGCCCTGCACGGGGTCCTACCTCGCCATGTCGAGCAGATCCTTACCGAGGACGCCTGGCCCGCCCTCACCGCCGCCGAAGCCGTCGGCCACAACCCCGCCACCGTCCTCCAGCAAGCAGCCCAGCACCGCCCGTTGAACGACGCCAAGTCAGTATCCGAAGTACTCGTCTGGCGCATCCAGCGCCTCGGCCAACGCCACGCGCCCGGCAACGAAGCGCGGACCCGCGCCACCCGCCTCCTCCACGCCCGACCCACCCCCCAGGCCCCGGCGAACACCACCATCCCCGCGCCGCAGACACCGCGCCCGCACCGGTCGCGGTAGGCACCCGCCCCACCAAGCCGCAGACCCTCGGTGTCGGATGCCGAGGGCCCGCCGCTCACATCAGCCGGCGGGACAGAATCCTCCGCACAGAGCAGCAAGTGAAAGATCCGCAATAGCCGACGGATCACGCTGTCCGCCCGGCACTCTGTATGGCGTCCCACGGCCGATCCTCATAGACCCCAGGAGCGGAGCACATGACCGAGCAAACGGTCTACCTCGACCCCGGCCCATACGACTGGCGCTCCCGGAAGATCCATATCCGGCCCCACCGTTGGTACGCGACAGTCCGGCTAGACCGTGACGGGTACGCCGACGTCAGACGGCGGCAGGGACTCGACTTCGAACTGCCCTCCGCGTACGCAGAAGCCGTCAACGAAGCCAACAGTGCAGCCATCGACCGTATCCGGTACGAAGGCAACTCGGACACCTTCGTGTGGAGCGACGGCCCGGAATGGGTCACCTTGTTCGTGCCCTTCCGACACGTTGAGGCCACGGTCGAGGCGCTGCGTGCCGCCGAGCTCAACCACGATTACGGCATGCTCCGAGCCCTCGCTGAACGGCTGGCCCTGCCCATCGATGACTGGCTGGCCCCCGGCGAGCGGGAGTTGATCCGCGGCGTCGACTTCGACCCGCCACCTGGCGTGTTCCTGAGATTCCTGCGAGGTAAGGCCAAGCGGTACGGAGTGCGTCTGAACGGCCGGGCAACCGCTGGCAGCGTATGGGTCCGCCCGACACTGTCACCCGTCGAGAAGCTGCTACGGGAGAACCTCCCCGAGCGGTATCCCGGTTGGGTCGACCGCTGGTCCAGCCACGTCGAGCCGGACGGTGCCTCCGTCCGGCCTTGGGTGGGTGGCCAAGATCAGGGCCTCAGTTACGGGGCGACCCGCGTCGAGTTCCGCGATGTAGCGATACCAGGCCACGGCGCGTGCCCCTGTGGGATGAGCCTGCGAGACCTGGAGGACGGCGGTAACGAGCACACCGCCCACCACACGTCGTGGACATTCGGCGTCCGGGCACCCAAGAACCTGGAGTGGTACAGCGAACTGGCGGTCGTGACGACGCAGTCACCCATCGCGTGGCGCAGGCTTGCCAACAAGGTGGCGCGGATGCCGCAGAAGGAAGAACACTACGACTTCAACTCGTGGACGCACCTTGGCGAGCCCGAAGCGACCGCGGATAACGTGCGGGCCTACCTGTTAAAGGCGAATGGGTACGTCATCGGCTACCTAGTTGCTCACGACACCAGTGAGCATCGCAGCTGGGACTTGATCGACGGTTCGCCGGACGGCGACCGGGACGACACGCTGCGCCCGCGAATCATCCTGATCTGGGTCGCGGACCTCTACCGCCGCCAAGGCATCGGCGCCACGCTCGTTCAAGCACTCGCCGACGACTTCGGCTGCCAGATCACCGACGTGTCCTGGTCGACCCCCGTCAGCAATGCGGGCCAACGCCTCGCAGCCCGGATCTCACCCCTGGGCATCTGGATCAGCTGACAACGAACCCTTGCAATGAGCGCAGACGACGGGCAGCGCACTGAGCTGAAGGGGCCGACCACTCCATGACTGAGCCCGTGCTCCGTGACGAGCCACTTCTCCTGTTGTCGGCGGCGCTTGGATCGATTCAAACGCCGCCGACAGTGTTTCGCAGCCCGATCGATCGGCGTCGGCCTTTCCGTTCAAGGTGACTTACGAGCGGGCCACTTATCGCTCGCCACCGGGGCTGTCCGCGTCGCGGGGGTCTCCAGGGTTGTGAAACCCTGGGAACTACTTGCAGGCCGACGCGAGCCACCCGTGGCGCGGCAGACCACCTTCCCTGAACCGCTCTCCACACACGAACAATGAGCGAACGGGCAGCAGCCGAGTGAGGTGGTGACCAGGCAGAACTCGCTGATCAATGGTTGTAGTTCTGGTTGTATTCACCGGCGTACCGCACCGTTCAGAAGCCCCACCCGCCCCGGTTCCGCCTCAGGTCCGAACACTCCCGTACACCCCGGAAGCGCCAGACGAATACCCCTCCGACGAGTCCGGGCCACGGCGGCTTCGGCCGGATCACGCGAGTACCGGGCCGGAAATCGTTGACGGGGCAGACGGCTTCTCGTCCAAGTGACATTCTGGAAGCTGCACAGAGGCGAAAAGGAGTTGGCTCATGCGGTGGACGGTTCATGGCGAGCGCCAGATCTATGACAACCCGTGGGTCAATCTCTGGCTCGTGGATGTCCAGCAACCGGACGGTCGGCGGTGGGAGCACCATGTGGTCCGGATGCGGCATCTTGCTGTCGCCGCCGTGGTGGATGAGCAGAAGCGGGTGCTGATGATGTGGCGCCACCGGTTCATCACGGACACGTGGGGCTGGGAGCTGCCGATGGGCCTGATCGAGACCGACGAGACCCCGGAGCAGGCCGCAGCTCGTGAGGTGGAGGAGGAGACCGGCTGGCGGGTGGAGGGCCTGAAGCCTCTGGTGTACGCGCAGCCGGCGAATGGCATCACCGACTCGGAACATCACGTCTTCCGCGCTGAGGCTTCCGCCTATGTCGGCCCGCCGACGGAGTTGAACGAGTCGGACCGCATCGAGTGGATCCCGATGTCCGAGATTCGCGGCATGATCGACCGTCGCGAGGTGGTCAGCAGCGGAAGCCTCGTCGGCCTGCTGTACCTCCTGCTGGACGACGCCACGAGCGCCGCAAGCTAGCCGAGCGCTTCGCGCATGCGCTGCTCGAACGCGATCACCGGCGTCTCGCGCGCGTAGGGGGCGAGACGCCGGTGGAACTCGTGGACGTGGCCCGCGACCCGGGGCGAGTCGAGGGACGCACTGAGGTCCAAGGCGAGCCCGGCACTGTGACACGCGGCATCCAGCTTGCCCTGCTGGAGTTGGGCCGTGGCCAGCCAGAAGGCGTGGAAGGCACGGCCACGCTGTTGTGCGCCTGTTTCCCGTCGAAGGCCCTCGGCGATCAGCGGCTCGGCACGTTCTGACTCGCCCAGCTTGGCGAGGGCGATCCCCGTGTCGACGATCAGTTTCGTCTCGTCGAAGTAGCGGATCCAGGAAGGCGCCTCGCCTTCCTGACCGCGGGCCTGCTCGTACGCGTCCCGGGACCGTCCGATGGCCTGGTGACAGGAGGCGGCGTCGCGGAGCGTGGCGTGGGCGAAGGCTTCCCGCATGTGGAGCATCGACATCACCAGCGGCTGCCCGCCGGCGGCTCGGGCGCTGTCCTGGGCCTTGCAGGCCAGCGCCACCGCGTCGGAGGGCTGTCCGTCGTACGTTGCCTGCAGGCTCATGCAGGACAGGACGTTGGCCATGAAGAGATAGTCGTCCTGCCCGTGCGAAAACCGCAGCGCCTGGGTGAAGTGGGTGCGCGCGGTGCTGTACTGGCGGGCATCGAAGTATGCCCACCCCGCGAGGCGAGCGAGCTCGGCCGCGAGTGACTGAAGATCGCGGCGCAGAGGGGCGCGGACGCTGCGCATCATCTGCGTCACGTATCGAAGGTGCCCCACGACAGCCGGACGCAGGGAGGCACCGCCGTGTTCGTCATCACGGCGCCAGTAGTCCTCGACCGATGACCTGAGCGCGAGGAGCGTCGATCGCGTCACCCTTCCGTCGGCGAGCGTCAGCAAGTCGTCGAGATCACTGTGGGATTCGGCGTCAGTTTCCCGCTCAGTGTCGGCGAAGGTCTCGGATGTCCGCGCCGAACGGCTCGGAAGGCGGTCTCGCGACCTCGCGGGGGACGGGATTTCCCAAGGCCGGTGGGCAAGCCCGAGCATGGCGCCGGGGATACGAAGCCCGTCGGCGACCCGCTCGATCACATCGATGTGGGCAAGTCCCCGCCGCCCCGACATGATTTCCCCGACCCGGCTCGGCGTCATGCCGCACAAGGCGGCCATGCGGGAGGGATAGATGCCCGCCTTCACCTTCACGAGGTGGAACACCTTCGCGAAGTCCCGCTGCCGACACGCACGTTGCCACTCGGGGTTCGCGAGCAGCTCGGGCGGAAGTCCCTGATGAGTCTGGGGTCCGGGCACATGCGCTCCTCTGCCGCGTCAGGCGGTGGCGTCTGGCGGTTGGTCAGCCGCTCTGGATATTACCCACGTTGGGTAATCACCGTGACCTGATTACGTGATGGCCCTTCGCGGTGAGCTGGTCCTCCAACCGCCCGCGATGAGGGGACGCGATGTACGCGATGGCCACGCACGACCAGCAGACCGCCCAGAGATGGCACATGCAGTTCAGCTCGACCGCCGCATGCGTCTCCCTCGTCCGGCGCCAGGTGGAGAAGACCCTTAGCGAGTGGGGATACGCACTCGACGACATCGACCGGGTCGTCCTGGTCTCCAGCGAGCTCGCGACGAACGCGGTGCTACACGGACACGTCCCCGGGCATCTCATCGAAGTCACTCTGACCTCAACGCACCACACCTGCTTGATCGAAGTGTCGGACAGCAGCCCCCGCACTCCGATGACACTGCGGGCTACGGCCGAGGAAGAACACGGTCGTGGACTGCCGCTCGTCAGCGCCCTGGCCGTACGAGTCGGCCACCACGCGCGCCAACCGACCGGCAAGACGGTCTGGGCCCACATCCTGCGCACATCCCACGGATCACGGTGAGAGGGCACCACACGGGCGCGTCCCGCGGCACGCGCACGAGCTACCGCCCCCTCGATACCAGCCCCCGGGCCCGCCGCAGGCGAGAGGCGACAGCCATGATGCGTGTCATCGGCCGCTACGCCGGAGTCCTCTTCATCATCGGCATCAGCGCATCGTGCGGCCTGGTCGTCGGTCTGGCGCTCGCGACGGCACCGACTCCATAGACCGGTCCGCCCCAGGCGAGTACCCGCACCGCGGGTCGGCTCCCCCGTGCCCACCTGGGGCGGACCCTCCCCCTCCGTCGGCTGCCTATGAGCGAGCTCGGCAGCCGACGGAGGGCCACCCGCCGCTCCGCACCCACCGACCGTGACCCCGGCCACGCGGTCCGCCCTGGCAGCAGCGCGGGACGTGCCCTGCGCGCCGCGATCCCTCGGACCGCGCTCCGCTTCGACCCCACAAAGAGGTACGCCGAGTGATTCAGCACCCAGCTCTGGAGAACATCGACCGCGCGGTCCCGATCACGGTCACCACCGACCGCACCCTCAGAGTCAAGGTCATCGACTCGTGCGGGATGACCTGCGCCTTCTGCCACAACGAAGGCACCCCCGTCAGCGTGGACAACCGTGCCCACGCCGCCGGCGTATTCGCCGACTCGGGCAGCTCCGGACGTGTATCGATCTACGTGGCCACCAACGGCGCCGACTTCCTCAGCGCACCCGTCTTTCCGGACGAGTCGTTCCGCCACGCACTGGAGCAGCTCCGGAACGCCCTCGGCTTCGACGAGGTACACCTGACCGGAGGCGAGCCGACCCTCCACCCCCGGCTTCCCAAGATCGTGGCCACGGCCAGGGAAGCCGGTTATGCGGTGAGCATCACCTCGAACGGTGAGAACGGGGCTCGCATTCTGCCCAGTTGCGCCCTGGCCGGGCTCGGGCACATCAACTTCTCCGTATTCGGAACGACACCCGAAGAACTGGCGCAGGTGCAGCACGTCCGGTACCGGAACAAGGCCCTGGCTCAGCGCAAGATCGCAGCACTGGACGAGTCGATCAGACTCGCCATGAAGCTCGGCGTGGACGCACGCGCGAACATCGTCCTGCCGCACCGAGACCATGTGCCGCGCGTGCACCGCCTCCTCGCCAAATACTCCTCCTCCCTGTCCGTCCGGATCCTCTCTTCGCTGGCGGACGGCGACGAGTCCCTGAACGCCATCGACATCCTCCTCGATGAGCTCGGCGCCGAACTCGAAGAAGTCCGCCTCATCGCGGGTACTTCGGGCTTCCGCATGGCCTACCGGCTGCCCGACGGCCGTCCGCTCCTCATCAAGCACATCCGGCCCGTCAGGCTGCCGACAACCTGCGCCAAGTGCCGCTTCAACAACGCCACCGACTGCGAGGAGGGCTACTACGGGGTGCGCTTGTACCGAGACACGACGGGCCGTTTTCACGTCGGAGTCTGCATTCAGCGCATGGACCTCTGCCTACCCGTGGAAGAGTTCGTAGCCGGCGACGCCTGCGACGAGGTCGTCAGATTACGGGAGAGCGACCTCCGAGACCTGACCGCCTAGAAACCGATCACCAGGAGCACAGACAGCGATGGCCCAGCACGAGTACGAGGCGAAATTCCTCAGCATCGACGTCGAGGCGGTACGCGACCAACTCCGCGCCGCCGGTGCACAACGAGCCTTCGAAAAGACCATGTTCACCCGGCTCATCTTCGAGAACGACGCGGTCCAGGGCGAACAGTGGCTGCGTCTCCGGGACGAGGGAGGCAAAAAGACCCTCACCCTGAAGCAGGTCAGCGACGCCACCACCATCAACGGCACCACCGAGATCGAGATCGAGGTCAACGACCTCGACAAGACAGCCGAGCTCCTCGGCGCCCTCGGGCTGCGCCAGGTCCGGTACCAGCAGAACTACCGGGAAGAGTGGCAGCTCGACGACATCAGGTACGACCTCGACACCTGGCCCGATCTCCCCACCTTCATCGAGATCGAGGGCCCCTCGGAAGAAGCGGTCCGCAAGGCGGTGGCCGCACTCGGCTTCGACTACGAACAGGCCCGCTACGGCAGCATCGACCTCATCTACAAGAGCGAACTGAACCGGGACATCCTCGCCGAGCCAACGCTGCTCTTTACGGAGTAACTGATATGCAGCGCGTGGGCCGTCGTCCTTGGAGGGTGACGGCCCACTTGCTGGAACGCTCGCCGAACGGACACCGTCGTCCAGCACAACCACTTCACCGAAAGCGGGCCAGCCTGCCAGCACGTGACAGCCGACAGGGCACCCTTGGCCAGATCTGACGGAGTCACGGTGCTGGACAGGCGATGCTCGCTCGCCGTGGTCTCAGTTGTGGTCTCATTCGCCTCCGTCCAGTACCGTTCGCAGGCCCACCAGCCAGCAACCCCACCGCTGGTCAGAACGTTCCCGCACACCCTCGAACCCCCAGACGAACAGTTGGAAAGCGTGTTGGGGGCAACCCCTCACGAGTTCGAATCTCGTATCCTCCGCCATTGCTCTCACCGGGCAATAGTCGAAGGCCCGCCATCGCCAGCGATGGCGGGCCTTCGACGTACAGGGTTGCAGTTCTGTTCGCAGTCGATGAGATCAGGCAGCGAGAGGCTGCTGGTCCGGCCGGGTCCAGAGAAGTCCGCCGACCTTGGTGGCCGTTTCCTTGAGGACGCGGCCGGTCAGGTGCTGGTACCGGCGGCGCAGCGAGCCGACTGGCCGGGCTCCTCAGTCCGTGATCGAGTCCACGGCAATACCGGGCACGCAAAGGGTCAGCAGGATGGTGCCCGCCATGTGGCGGGCGTACTACAGGCGACCGTCCCGCAGGCCGGCCGCCTCCAGCAGTTCCTTCCACTTGCGGTGGTCGGCGTTGGGGTTGAGCGGTTCGCCGGTCGGCGAAGTGACGGCGTACCCCGTCTCCACCCGCAGGTCGCACGCGAGGCAGCGTTCGCGGTTCTGCTCGTCCCGGTGCTGGGCGAGAAGCTTCATCAGCTCGCCGGGGACGCCGATGGGCCGCCGTCCAGCGGAGGACTTGGTGCGCGGTACCGCCAAACTGCCGTCGTTCTGTGTCTTCTTGAAGCGGAGGCGCAGGCAAAGCCTGGTCGAGGTGGGGCGGATGATGCCCCGGCGGGGCGGTACGGGCCGGACCTCCTGTCGGCTGGTGGCCTTGACGGCCAGAACGCGGAGCCGGGACGGCGCGACAGTCAGGCCGCATGCCTCCATGACCGAGCCGTACGAGCTGAGCAGCCGGCCATGGACATCGGCGGGCCGACCGTGGACCAGTACGCCGCCGGGTGCGCGGCGGGTGCGTAGGCGGCCCCGCCAGCGAGCACGGCGTTGGACGCGGGACATCCTGTGCGGCTCGCCGTTGGCGGATGGCCCTGAGGTCATCGTGAGCGAGCTGAGCACGAACGCGATCCCGCACGCGGCGAGCAGCCGGGAAGTCGGCTGCTTCCACCTGACGTTGACGGTGGCGGCGTAGCTGGTTGCCCTGCGGTGACGGATGGGCAGCAACGCGGCAGCCTCCCCCTGAAGCTCGCCACTCGGAGCTCATAGCCACGGCCCCCGGACCCCGGACCCCGTCGACTATGACAAGGAATTTACCAACCCGGGCGGCTGTCCATGATGATTTCCGCTACTCAAGTCCCCCGTGCACGCCTTGGAGGCGGAGTGCGAAAGATTCGAATTCTTGATTCCATCTATCCCTCTTCAGGAGTTCGTAGGCCACGGAGGAAAGCACTCGAAGGGTCCTTCCGGATCCGGTTGTGAGAGCATTCGAGAAGGCCTCCTTGGCACATGAATGCGCCGTGCGGCAATCTCCGGCGAGGGAATATCCATAGGCCAAATTTGCCAGGTGTAACCCCTTCTCGTGGTTGAACCCGTCGTCCCATGCCTGTAGTGACTCGACAATTGCGTCCACTCCAGGTGAGAGGTGGCCCAAGTTGACCAAGGCCAGCCCTTTATGCATGTCAAGGTTAGCGCCTGTCATAAAATCCGCGGATATGGAGAGTGGATCTCCTGAAGGCGGCTCGTCACCATCGAGATCGTTCTGCGCCATGGCGAAGTTTTCCAGGCACTCTCGCTCCTCTCCGAGGAGTGACAACGCCATGGCACTCTGCTGGTATCCGAAAGCTCGCATCGCACCCGCGTTGCCGATATCCCTTATGGAACGCTCGGCAAGGCCGAGGGCAGTGCGTGCGTCACCGCAGTCCACAGCTATTTGTGACCGTCGGGAACAAAAATACCCCGCGAGGATGTCATCCCGGCCGGCAATCGCCAAGGCGATCGACCTTTCCGCGCATCGCCCGGCTTGCCGCATATTTCCTGAGCTCTGCCAGAGCCACCCGAGGAGATCCATCCAAGCGGCCTCAAGGCGCAGGATGTCTTCGCCGATGGATTTTTCAGTTGTCTCGCGTCGCATCAACTCAAGCGTCTCCAGTTGATGCCGAGCAATGGGAAGCGCTTGCGTGGGACCCAGGGAGCGCTCGGAGGATACGAGATCTGAGCGCATCCTTCCAAGAGACGCGATCAATCCCGGATCAATACGGACCATGCTGCCGCGCCGGCTGACTCCGCCGGCGACAAGTGTGCTCGCCAAGCCGCCGAAGCGTTGGATGAAACCCCGGCGATCAACGCCGGCACTCTCCTCGCCTTCACTTGCACGACGCCGCGGATGTTCCTCCTTTTCGATATGGAAGTTGTAGTGATTCTCGATCACCTTCTGGTCGCGGCCCGCTTGGTAAACTCTGCCGGAGTCCTCGGCTGCTCCTCGCAGGAATGACTGGGCGGTGTCATTTCCGCTCATGTGCGAGAAATACTTCGATCACGGCCCGCAGTCCGTCGGCCCGCATCGGTCGCGCCATCTCCACCCTCGCGCGCGCTTGATCGGTCCGGGGCCATCGCGGATACAACGGCGGCCCCAGCCGCCCTCGCGACGGAGATGATCTCCGGGTCCATGACCTCTCCACATATCCGTAAATAGGGGGCACTCACCATGCCGTGTGCCCTGTTCAGGCATCGGTTACTTCCCCAACTCCGGTGGCGCCAACCTCGCTTGTGGAGGCAGACGTGTCACCGTGACCTCGACCGGACGATCACAACGAGCCGGTGAACGGCCTAGAACGGCCCGCACCGATCTCGCGCCTGCCTGATCCACGGGGTGAGCCCGCCACCGTGCCGGTTCCGTCCCGAGGCTCGGAGACTCCTTGGGCAGCGATACGGAGGAGATCATCACCGGATACGCGGCCTGGCCGCCCCTTATCGAGGTCCGCCAGGCGCTTCGGTCAGCTCGGCTCCCGGGCCCTACGCCTCGGCGAGCAGGGGGTCGAAGGCGGTTGAGCGGCGGCGGCCCGACATGAAGGAGAGGAAGTCCTTCACGAACGCGCCGCGGGAGTATGTCGCGTCGGCGTCGGTCATCGTGCGGCGGAAGCCGGTCCGGAACAGGGTCCGGTACTCGTCCGCGTCGATGCACTGGTTGCCGTCCGTGTCGGTGACGCTGAAGAGCACCTCGGCGACTCTGATCAGCGCGGGGCCGGCGAGGGAGGGGACAGCGGCGGCGTACTCCTCCTTGCTGACGCGGCCGTCGCCGTCGAGGTCGAGTGCCGCCTGGAGCTCCCTCCACCACTCGGCGTACGCGTTGTAGAGCTTGGTCTCCTCCGGTTCGTCCAGATCGAGGCGGGAGGACAACTCCCGTGCCATGGCGGCGAGATCGGGCCAGTCCAGGTAGCCGTCGCCGGTCTGGTCCAGTACCGCGGTGAAGAATTCCTCGGCGCTCCACCGTGCCTCGGCGCTCCGCCGCGGCCCGTCTCCCCCTGCCGGACCGTGCTCCGCCGGAAAGGGGTTGACCAGCCGGAACAGGGCGCCGGCCCGCTTCATCCGGCCGCGCAGCTCGTTGAGTGTCGCGGCGCGCGGGTCGTCGCTGTCCGGGGACAGGTAGAGCAGGCTGGTGATGTTCTCGGTCCGGAGCCAGCTGTCGGGCAGGAAGCGCGCCAGGCCGACGCCCAGGTAGGCGCTCTGCATCAGCGCCTGGGCGCCGGGGATCTCGGGCAGACCCGCCCGTCGGCGGAAGGGTTCGGGGAGAGACGCCACGGTGATCGTGCCGAGGACCGGACCTGCGAGCGCGCGACCCGCCGCCCATACGGTGGGCAGGCCGTGCAGCAGAGGCGGCGCCGGGAGATGGTCGAACAGCTTGTAGAGGATGACGCGCAGGGCCTCCGTGTCCTCCAGCTCCTCCTGGACCGTGTGGTCGTAGTACTGCCAGAACTCCTTCAACGTGGGCGGCAGATGGCCGCCCTGGTCCCCCAAGGCCATCAGATATGCCTGGAATTCGGCGTAGAGCTGTTCCATGGTGGTCCGGTCGAGCGGCTGACCGCTCAGTCGGCACATGGTGACGGAGCTCTCGAACAGTGTCGCGACCACCCAGGCGCGGACCTTGGGGTCCATGGCGTCGTAGGGCCGGTTCCGCGCGTCCGTACCGCTCAGCCTCGCGTGCAGGCGGTTGAGCCGCGCCGCCTCCCTTCGGCGCGTGTCCTCGTCGGCGCCGAACATGCGCTGAAGACTGACGAGGGTGTTGCGCAGCCGCCGCCACGGGTGTGCCACGAACGTCGAGTTGTCGATCAGGGCCGCGCCGATCTGCGGGTGGGCGGCCTCCAGCACCGTGGCCCTGAGTACGGCCAGGGCCCAGCGCGGATCGTTGAAGAACCGGTGGAACTGCGCGTCGGGGCCGAACAGGGAGCCGGGCGGTGTCTCCGGGGGTGGCCCGGAGAGGTCGCCGTAGTGATCGGTGGTCTCGGAACGTGTGTCCTTGGGGCGGCTGCCGGGGCCTGTATCCGTCACGGGTGAGCTTCTCCGTTCGCGTGCGGCGTCACGCCGCCGAAGCGGCGATCGCGTTGCCGGTAGGTGTGCAGGCACTCCAGGAAGTGCGGCGCGCGGAAGTCGGGCCAGAGCACCGGAGGGAAGATCCACTCGGCGTAGGCCACCTGCCAGAGCATGAAGTTGGAGATGCGCTGTTCGCCGGAGGTCCGGATGAGGAGATCCACATCGGGTGTGTCGGGAAAGGGCAGATGCGCGGCGAAGAGCCGCTCGTCGACGGCATCGGCCGGCACCCCGTCCCGGATCAGGGACCGGGCCGCCTCGACGATGTCCCTGCGTCCGCCGTGATCGAAGGCCACGGTCAGCGTCATGCCCCGGTTCATGCTGGTCAGCGTCATCAGGTCGGTGAAGTCCCGGGCCAGCGGTCCGGGGATCCTCGGGTCCGCAACCCCGAGGAACCGGCAGCGGATGCCGCGCGCGTGCAGCAGCGGGGCGTGTTTACGTACCACGCGGCGCACCAGTCGCATGAGGAAGTCGACCTCACTGCTCGGGCGTTGCCAGTTCTCGGTGGAGAACGCGTACAGGCTCAGCCACTCCACCCCCGCTGTCCGTGCCGCCTCGATGACGTCGATCACCGTTGCCTCCGCCGCCCGGTGACCCGACGTACGGGGCAGTGACCGCCGTGCCGCCCACCGGCCGTTCCCGTCCATCACGCATGCGACATGACGTGGCACGGTTCCCCGCCGGTCCTCGGCGGCCGGGTGAGGTGGACGCGCGGAGGCCGACGACGAGGCGGGGGTGCCGTCGGCGTCGCCGGCCTCGGCTCGTTCAACCGTCATATGTGCTGCTCCCCCGCGATCGGCCCCCAGCAGAGTGCCGGTACCCGACCTCGCGCACATCGCAATCTCCACAGATTCACCCTTAGCACGTCAGTACGTTTTGTGGTGCCGCACACGTGCGCGAACATCCCCGTCCAGGTCCCCGGCCGGACAGCCGGCTACAACCATGCGGCGTCATCGTGAGTCTGACTGTGCGTCAGATAACCCTGACCGTCCGTACGCGCGCCGCCAGGGTGCGCCGGGGTGGCAGGGGCCTCGCTCTCACCGCAAAGGAACGCCCACCGATGCATACACGGCACCTACTGCGCACCGCCGCCGCCTCGTTGACTCTCGCCGCCACCCTCCTGACCACCGGAGCCACCGGTGTCGCCGGAGCCGCCGGAGCCACCGGTGTCGCTGGAGCCACCGGAGCCACCGGAGCCGCTGGAGCCGCCGCAGCCGCTGGAGCCACCGGCTCGGCGGAATCGACCGGTACGACCCCCGGCTGGAACGTCTCCCTCTCCGGGAACAGCCCCGTGGAATCGCTGAAGTCGGTCTCCGCCCTCAGCGAGGATCTCGCCTGGGCGGTCGGCAGGAAGGCCCAGCACGGCGTCATCATGCGCTGGGACGGCGAGAGATGGAGCGAGGACACCTCTCCGGGGCTTCCCGCCGTGTGGGAGTGGTCGTCGGTCAGCGCCGTCTCCGCCGACGACGTCTGGGCCTACGGCATGGTGAACAGAGACCAGGTCCTCGTGCACTACGACGGCGAGCGCTGGAGCACCGTTCCCACCACCGGCCCCTCCGACGACTCCTGGCCCGAGGTCCCGATCAAGGCCGTACCGGGGCGGCTCTTCAAGGGCGGCAATGCCCTCTACACCTACGCGGACGGCGCGTGGCAGACGTTCACGCTGCCACCGCTCGTCGACATCCGGGACATCGACGCCCTGTCGGCGGACAACGCCTACGCGACCGGCATGCGCTACCCCGTGGACGGCGGCCATCCGGTGACCTACCACTGGGACGGTACGACCTGGACCCTGCTGGAGGAACCTCCCGTACGAGCCGGTACGGACACGGCCAAGATCGCCGCGGACTCCCCGGACAGCGTCTACGTGGCCGGATGGGCCGACGCTCCCCAGGCCGGCCCGCCCATCCCGAGCGTCACGCACTGGAACGGGACCGCCTGGGAGGACATCACCGGTACGCTCGCCGACCTCTACCTCCACGCGATCGCCCCGGACGGCCGCGGCGGTCTGTGGGTCACCGGCAGCGACCAGTCCGAATCGCCCCGCTCCTGGCCGGTGTTCTGGCACTACGACGGCACCAGTTGGACCAAGCAGTCCGGAGCCACGGCCCCCGACGGCGACACCCGGTATCCGTCCTACACCTTCTACGATCTGGCCCCGGCCGGTGACTCCGGCGCCTTCTGGGCCGTCGGCGACTACACCACGCCCATGGACGCCAACGGCGATCAGACGGTCAACGGCCTGATCGAGCGCTCCACCACGCTCCCCCTCACGTCCGACCCGCGCTGACCGACCCGTCGGGACCGCCGCGACCCGGCCGTTCGTCGCGGTACCAGAGCGTGCTCCGTAGATCGGCGCCCCGTACCAGCTGGATCCGCCAGGGATCGATACGGATCACGTGGTACTCGGGATCCTCGGGTCCGCCGCGCCAGTACCGGACCGGGTCGTACCCCACCCCCGGCGGACCGCCCTCGGCGTACACGTCCCAGGCGTGGTGTCTGGACTCCTCGTCCTCGGCCCAGGTCGAGACGCTGTCGACGAAGGCGGCGTTCTGCCGGGGGCTCCAGTACGCGTACGTGGTGTGCGGATTGCCCGCGAGGTGGGCCGTCTTGACCGGGGTTTTGTAGACCGCGAGCCAGCCGACCGGCTGGCCGTCGACGACTTCCCAGACGGGGAGCAGTACGCGGGCCCTGGGACGGTTCTCGCGGTCGACGGTGATCATCGTGGCGTAGGTGATGGAGCGGACGTAGCTGAAGAAGGTGTCCTGGATCTCGGCGAAGGCACTGGCTCGGTCGGCCACGAAGGGCTCCTCACGCTGGTCGGGGGCGGTTGGGCAGTCGGGCGGTGGGCAGTCGGGCACTCGGGCAGTCGGGCGCTCGGGCAGCCGAGCAGTCACGCGATCGGGCGATCAGCGGGCAGCGGGGGCGTCGGGACGGGCCGGCTCCTCCCCGTACGCGACCGCCGTGCCCTTCGGCGACCGCAGCCCGAAAGCGCTGACGAGGGCGGCGAGCAGGGCCGCCGCGAACGGGACGACCAGCGCGGCGTGGTACCCGTCCAGCAGGGCCGCCGGCGAGTCCGCGTCGGTGGCCGCGACCTGCACCGCGGTGACCGCCGAGAGCCCGAGCGCGGCGCCGAACTGGAACGAGGTGTAGAGCAGGCCGCCGGCCAGTCCCTGTTCGCGCTCCTCGACACCGTCCGTGGCGGCGATGGTGAGCGGGCCGTACGCCAGCGCGAAGGCCAGCCCGAGGATGATCAGGCTCGGGAACATCATCGGATACGTCCAGTCGGCGCCGACCGGCAGGAACAGCGCGTAGGCGAGCGCGGCCAGCAGCAGACCGCCGAAGATCACCCTCGCGTTGCCGAACCGGGCCACCAGCTTCGGCGTCAGGGTGGGCGAGAGTATGGCGTCGATACCGATGACGATCATCGCGAAGCTCGTCTGGAGGGTCGACCAGCCGCGCAACTCCTGGAGATACAGCACCACCAGGAACTGGAATCCGAAGAAGCCGGCCGCGAACAGCAGCGCGGAGAGGTTGGCGCGCACCAGTGGTCCGACGCGGAAGATGCCCAGACGTACGAGCGGAGAGGCCGAGCGCCGTTCGACGGCGACGAAGACGGCCAGGAGGACCAGGCCCGCCGCGAGCGTGCCGAGCGTCCCGCCGATCCCCGTGTGGGAGGCGCGTTCGACGCCGAGGACGAGCAGCACGATGGCCGCGGTGATGGTGACCGAACCGGCCAGGTCCACGCTCTCCCCGGTCCGGTCCGGCCGCGGAGACCTGGGCAGGAGCGCGAGCGCGGCGGTCAGGACGAGGAAGGACAGGACGACCGGGGCGAAGAACACCCACCGCCAGTCGACCGCGGTGAGCAGGCCGCCGACGACCAGACCGATCGAGAAGCCGCCCGCCGCCGTGCCGGAGTAGACGAGCAGGGCCTTGTCGCGGCGCGGGCCCTCCTCGAAGCTCGTGGTGATGATGGACAGTCCGGCCGGGGTCATGAAGGCGGCGGCGACACCGGTGACGAACCGGGCGACGATCAGCGTCCAGCCGTCGGTGGCGAACCCGCCGAGGCCCGAGAAGAGCAGGAAGACGGTGAGCCAGAAAACGAACATCCTGCGGCGGCCGAAGAGGTCGGCGGCCCGTCCTCCGAGCAGCATGAAGCCGCCGTATCCGAGGACGTACGCACTCATGACCCACTGCAACTCGCCGGTGGACAGGCCGAGTTCGGAGCGGATGGAGGGGAGGGCCACATTGAGCATGGCCACGTCGATGCCTTCCAGAAAGATCGCACCGCACAGGACGAACAGCACGCCCCAGTCACGCGTACTCATCTGAATTCCTCGATGGTGTAGGGAAGTCTTGGCTCGATCACCATCGATCAGCGGCCGTGGGGGAACAACGGCGAAGATCGCAACGTTCGTCAAGCCAGGCTTACCGATCCGGCCCGGCCCCGTCACCGACCCGGGCGGCTCACCAATCCTGCTCACCAATCCGGGAGCGACTATGGAGCGCGTTGAACGGGGGGCAACTATGGAGCGTGGCGAACCGGGCGCGACTATGGAGCGCGTTGAACCGGGGGCGACCATGGAGCGCGTTGAACTGGAGTGCTTTCTCATCCTCGCCGAGGAGCTGCACTTCGGCCGTACCGCGGACCGGCTGCGGCTGTCCCGGGCCCGGGTGAGCCAGCTCGTCCAGCGCCTGGAGCGCCGGGTCGGCGCCCCGCTGTTCGTCCGTACGAGCCGCCGCGTCGCCCTCACCGCCCTCGGCCGGCAGCTCCGTGACGACCTCGAACCGCACCATCGCGCGGTCGGCGCCGCCGTCGCGCGTGCCGCCGCCACCGCGCGCGGCATCAGTGGCGTACTGCATGTCGGGTTCTCCACTCCGCTGGCCGGCGAGATCGTGATGAAGGCCGCGGAGGCGCTGCGCGCCGGCCACCCCGAGCTGGGTGTGGAGATCTGTGAGGTGCCGCTCTCGGATCCCTTCGGGCAGTTGCGCAGCGGCGAGTTCGACGTCCAGCTCACGGAGCTCCCCGTACGTGAGGACGATCTCGGCGGGGGCCCCACGCTGCTCACCGAGGGGCGCGTGCTGGCGGTCTCCTCCGGGCATCCGCTGGCCGCCGGAGGAAAGGTGTCGCCCGAAGACCTCGCCGAGGTGCCGTTGCTGACGATCGCCGGTGAACTCCCCGACTACCGGCTGGAACAGCGAGTGCCCGCGCACACGCCCGGCGGCAGACCGATCCGTCGCGGCCCGGCCGTCACCCATATGCAGGAAGCTCTCATGCTCGTCGCCGGTGGCAAGGGGGCCCTGCTGTCGGCCGCGCACACCGCCACGTATTTCACGCGGCCGGGCGTCACGTACCTGCCGTTCGAGGACGCCGAACCCATCGGGTACGGCCTGGTGTGGCGGGCCGGGGACGACACCGGCGCCGTTCAGGTCTTCGCGCGAGCGGCGCTCGAAGTGACGAGGGACACTCAACTCGCCCCCAGATAGGCCGATTTCACTCATTTTGATGAATACCTCGGCACTTCACTGACGCACTGCTCCCTCCCTCGCACAGTGGACACGCATACGTGCACGCACGCTGCGTGCACGCCGGTCAGGGCCTGACGGAGGGCGAGACACCATGCGTACGGAAGCACTCAACCGGGTCGAGCTCGTCTTCACACTCTTCGACGTCAACGGCAACGGATATCTCGAAGCCGACGATTTCGAGCTCATGGCGACTCATGTCGTCCAGGCGGTACCCAGCGCCGACGACGCGGCGAAGAGCGCGATGGTCGCCGCGTTCCGGACGTACTGGACGACCGTGGTCGGCGAACTGGACGCCGACCGCGACGGCAAGGTCGGCCTCGACGAGTACGTGGCCTGCGTCCTTTCTCCCGAGCGCTTCAATGAGGCGATCGACGAATTCGCCGAAACACTGTCCGCCCTGGGCGATCTGGAGGGCGACGGACTGGTCCGGCGGCCGACATTCGTCGCGCTCATGACGGCCATCGGCTTCCGGCTCCCCAACATCCACTCCCTCTTCGACGCGTTCGGGCCCACGGACGCGGACCGGATCGCGCGGGCGACCTGGGCCGATGCCATCAGGGAGTACTACGACCCCACCAAGGCCGGCATCCCTGGTGACCATCTGGTCGGTGACCCGGCGCTCTGACCCGCCCCAAGGCGACGACCCGCGAGCGCTTGGCGCCTCAGACTTCGACTTCGGACTTGGTACTTGGCGCTTGGCCCCTTGGCGCTTGGCGCTTGGCGCTTGGCGCTTGGCGCTTGGCGCTTGGCGCTTGGCGCTTGGCGCTTGGCGCTTGGCGCTTCGGGCAGACGACCGGCCTCACGCGTTGTGCGGCACCTTCACTCGTTGTGCAGCACCTTCGCGATCGTCAGCCGCGCCGCCGAGCGGGCCGGGACCAGGGCGCCGAGCGCCGCGATCACGATGCCCGTCAGGGCGAGCAGGGCCAGTACGGGGGCCTGCCAGACGTCCGTCATGGAGGCGGGGAGGCTGACGTCCGCCGCGTCGGTCATGGCGGGGATGATCAGTTCGTACGCGCCGACACCGGCCGGGATGCCGAGCGCGCCGCCGACCGCGCCGAGCGCCGCCATCGAGGTCACCACCATCACGCTCACCTGACGCGGTGTCATACCGAGGGACTTGAGCGTGCCCAGATCCCTGCGCCGTTCACGGGTGTTGAGGAGGGCGGTGTTGAAGACACCCAGCGCGGCGACCGTCGCGAGGAGGACGGTCAGCGCCGAGGCCGAGCCGATGATGACGACGGCGTCGCGGTTCGTCTCCTGGACGGCCAAGGGCCTGAGTCCGGGATCCGCCGCCTTGACGGCCGCGTTGTAGGTGCCGACGGCGGTGCCCGGGGCGAGCTGGACCTCGTACTGATTGGCCTCGCGGTCCGGTGCGAACGCGGTCAGCGTCTCCCAGTTGGACTGGAGCCGGTCGGGCATGCCGTCCATGGTCTCGCCGACGATCGTGGCGGACGCCTTCCTGCCGTCCAGTGCGAAGGTGACCCGGTCACCGACCGCCAGGCCGCGCTTGTTCAGGAACGCGGGCGGCGCCACCACCTCACCCGGGCCCTCCAGCCAGCGGCCCTTGGCGATCGTCTCGCCCAGGGTGTCGGAATCGCCCCGGAAGAACTGGCAGCTGACGGTCTCCGTGTACCCGGCGAGGTTGACCTCGATCCACGCGTCGGCGGTCACCCGGACCGCGCCGGGCAGCGACCGCAGCAGGGCCTCCGTCTCGGCGTCGCCCTGCTGCGGCGCGGACTCGCCGAACTTCGGCTTGCCCACATGGACCACGGTGTGTACGTGCCCGACCCGCTGCGCGGCCTCGCCGTACGCGGCCATCGTGCTGGACAGTCCGGTCGCCAGCGTCACCGTGGTCACGCCGAGGACGACGGCCGCCAGGGTCAGGACCGTACGGCCCGGCCGCGCGAAGGGCAGTCCCAGCCCCAGGCTGACCGAGCGCGGCAGCCGGGTGCCCGCGAGCCGCCGCTGTACGCGCTGTCCGCGTCCGGCGCGGGGCGAGCTGCCCGCGCTGATCGCCCTGGCCGCCGGGAGCCGGTGCGCGCGCAGCGCGGGGGCGAGCGCGGCGAGGACGACCAGGACGGGCATCCCGAGCAGCGTCACGCCGTACACCCATGGGCTGATGCCCACGGCGAGGTCCTCGGTCCCGATCCCCATGAAGACGCTTTTCAGGAGGGGTTGTGCCCCGATGCCGCCGAGGACGGTGCCGGTGACACAGCCGACGGCCCCCGGGACGAGCACCATCACCAGATAGACGCAGACGACCTGGTTCGGTGTGAAGCCCAGCGCCTTGAGGACCCCGATGTGCCGGAGCCCCGCGACGACCGCGCCGCTCACCACATTGGCGACGATCAGGACCGCCACCACCAGGCCGAGGATCCCGAAGGCCAGCAGGAAGGGCACATACGCGGATGCCGTGCGGCCGACATCCGTCTTGACGCTGAGGTACGACTGCGAGGCGAGCAGCGACTCCGACGGCAGGTCGGCCGTGGCCGAGGCCATCGCCTTCTCGATCCGGCCGTCCGTGGCGGAGGCCGACTCGGCGAACCGGTAGAGCATCTGCGTCGCGGTCGGGTGCAGGGCCCCGATCTGGTCGGGGGTGACCCAGCCCCTGGCGGACCGGCTGAGACTGCTGGCCCAGCCCACGACGGTGAGTCGCGGGCCGCCGGGGACGCTGATCACCGTGCCCAGCTCCCGGTCGGCGCCCTGTGCCTGGAGGACGATCTCCCCGGGGCGGGTGACCCAGCGGCCGGCCAGGAGGCGCACGCGGTCCACCGGACCGGCCGGGTCCGCGCGTCCGACGACCGTGAGGGGGCCGGTGACCACGCGCGGAGCGGCCGGGGACCCACCCCCGCCCCCACTCCCGGCTCCCGCCCCGGCCCCATCCCCGGTCCCGCCTCCGGCCCCATCCCCATCCCCGGTCCCGGCGCCGGCCCCGTCCCCGCTTCTCGCCCCGGCGTCGGGAACGGTGATGACGGCCTGCGCGAACGGACCGGCCGCGGCCTCCACCCCCGGCCGCCGCGCCGTCGCCGCCAGCCGCGCGTCCGAGACCCCGGCCCGGTCGAACGAGGCGACCACATGGGCGCCATGCTGCTGCGCGAAGGCGCGGTCGAAGGGCGCCGAGGCGGCTTCCAGCAACCCGAGTGCCACGACGATCGCCACCGTGGAGGAGAAGACGACAAGTCCGATGACGATCGTCTGGAGCCTGCGCCGCCGTACGGCCGCGCGCGAGGCCCGCCACACGGCGCTCATGCGGCACGCCCCGAAGTGCCCGGAGCCGTCCGGCTCGACGGAGTCATCGCGACAGCCTCCCCGGTGATCCGTCCTGTCTCTTCTGCGGTTTCGGTAACCATGGCAAGAAGCTTGGGGTGAGCGGTACGGGCCGGACGTCCCTCCCCGGAGGTAATCTCCCGGCCGCGTCATCCCACGGATGTACGGCGCTGGATCCGGGGACTGATGCGCGTCCAGCGGCCGTCTGCGAAGGTGGGATCCGTGGGGATATCCGGGACGGGCGCGCTGGTCGCCGCCCTCGTGGCGGCCTGTGCGGTCGCCGGCTCGCTGGCCGTGGCGCTCGTACGGGCACGGCGTCTGCACCGCAAGGCCCTGGGGGACCGGAGCTGGCTGCTCGAACGCGAACGCGAGAGCGCGGCCCGTATCGCCGTCGACACCGAACGGGCCAGGATCGCCCAGGAGTTGCACGACATCGTCAGCCACAACGTGAGCGTCATGGTCGTCCAGGCGGGAGCCGCCCGCGAGGTGCTGTCGACGCTGCCTGACGAGGCCGCGACGGCGCTGCGGGCCGTCGAGGGCGCGGGCCGTGACGCGATGACCGAACTGCGTCATCTGCTGGGACTGCTGGCACCGTCGGGGAGCGGCGAGGACGGGGAGGACCCGGACGGCTCCGCCGGCGCGGCGGCCCTGTCGCCGCAGCCGAGCCTGAGCCGGCTCAGCCCGCTGATCGACCGGATCGCGTTCGCCGGGCTGCCGGTCGAGGTGCGCGTCTCCGGGGAGCCCCGCCCGCTCCCGGCCGGGATCGATCTCACCGCGTACCGGATCGTCCAGGAGGCCCTGACCAACGCGCTCAAGCACGGCGGCGGCGAACAGGCGGAGGTGACGGTGCGGTACGCGGACCACTATCTGCGGGTCGAGGTGCTGAACAGCGGGCCGAGCGTGCTGTCCGGGCACCGGCCCGCGCCGGGAAAACCGGCCATGAACGGGCGGGACGGAGCAGGACGGGACGGAGCAGGGCGGGACGGAGCAGGACGCGGCCTGCTCGGGCTCCGGGAACGGGTCGCCGTTTACGGTGGCGATCTGGACGCCAGGCGGCGCCTCGGCGGCGGCTACCGCGTACGTGCGCGGATTCCGTTGGACCGGCCATGAGCGCCGTACCCGACGCCGTACCCGACACCGCGCCCGGCCCCCCGCCCGAGCCGGCCCCACGTGTTCTGATCGCCGACGACCAGGCCCTGGTCCGTACCGGCTTCCGGCTGATCCTCACCACGCGTGGCATCGAGGTCGCCGGCGAGGCCGCCGACGGAGCCGAGGCCGTCGCGGCGGCCCGTCGGCTGCGCCCTGACGTGGTGCTGATGGACATCCGTATGCCGAACATGGACGGACTGGAGGCCGCCAGGCGCGTCCTCGAACAGAACCCGGACTGCCGGGTGCTCATGCTGACGACCTTCGACCTCGACCGTTACGTCTACGCCGCGCTGGCCCTCGGCGCGAGCGGCTTCCTGCTGAAGGACGTCACCCCGCAGCACCTCGCCGCCGCCGTACGCCTCGTCAACACCGGTGACGCGCTGCTCTCCCCCTCGATCACCCGGCGCCTCGTCGAACGCTTCGCCTTCAGCGACCACCGTCCAGGCCCGCCACCCGGCGATCCGCCCGGCCGCCCGGCCGGCAACCGGCCCGCCCGCGTGCCCGGGCCCCCCGCCGTCCACCGCGATCTCACGGCCCTGACACCTCGCGAGCTGGAGGTCCTGACCCTCATGGGCGGCGGCCTCTCGAACGCCGAACTCGCCCGTGAGCTCACCCTCAGCGAGGCCACCGTGAAGACCCATGTCGCCCGGATCTTCGCCAAGCTCGCCCTGCGCGACCGCGCCCAGGCCGTGGTCCTGGCCTACGAGACGGGTCTGGTCTCGCCCGGAGGCCCGGCCCTCTAGGACCTGTCGTCACGTCGCACCGGTCCTCGCCCGCGTACTCGCCCGCGTACTCGACGGCCTGGAGGCCCGGCGCGCCCGCTGAGCCTCGCGCGCCGCGCGTCGGCATCCGCGGATCAGCGCCCCCCGGAGTCTCCCGAGCTCCCGTAGGACCCGCCGGCCAGCCGGCGCAGCCGGCGCGCCTCGTCCTCGATCCGCTGTGCGACGCTCCCCGCGCCCGTGGTGTCGTCCAGCCCGCTCGCCCGCAACTGCGCGGCGAGGCCGGTGAAGTAGTGCGCGGCGGTGAGGAGATGGCCCGCCGTGTCGCTGTACCCGCCACCGACGGCGTGCGGCCGGACGGCGCTGACCTCGTTCAGTACGCGGCCGATCTGCTGGGTGATCTCGTCCCGCGCGTCCTGGGCCAGTCCGACCGCCCGCCCGACCTGGGAAAGGATGGAGTGACAGGACCGCGTCAGCTCCGCCAGCAGCCGGTACTCGCGGCTCACACCCGTATTGCCCGCCCCATCGACGTTGATGGTGCCGGACGCGATGCGGTGACCGGCCGCCACCGGCTCGAAGCGGCCGAGGTCGATCGCGCTGGTGGCGCCCAACGCCTCGCGGAAGCACGGATGGACATGGAACTCCCCTTCGTGCGGCTGGACGGGCAGCTCACCGCCGCCCGCGAACACCACGTCGTTGCCGCGGCGCACCCCGAGAAAGCCCACGCTGTACAGGATGTCGACCGCGCCGGACGGCGTCAGCGCCTCGGCGTACGCGGGGAACAGCCGGTGCAGCGTCTCCGCGGCCTGCTCGAACCGGCTGCTGAACGCGGCGCGCGACACCACGTACCCCGTGTTCTGGAAGAGCGGGAAGAGCCGTTCGAGGAACGGGTGGGCGATCAAGTACTCCTGTGCCAGGTCCTTCAGCTTCCACGCGGAGAACTGCCGGCCCGCCTGGAGGACATCGGAGTCCGTGATCCGGTCGCGGCCGTGCGTCAGCCAGGCCGTCTCCTGGCAGAGATTGAGGAACTGGATGGCGTCGCGCGGCCGGGGCAGACAGCGGCTGAAGATGAACGCGGCGGTGTCCTCCCCGCGCACGCTCGCCGGGAAGATCTCCCGCCACAGCGACTCCTCCGGCAGACCGGCGGCCCCGGTCGAGGCCCGCGCGCGGGCCAGGGCGAGCTCCCGCAGGGAGTGGTCCGTCCAGACGATCCGCAGCTCGTCGCCGTGGAACTTGTCGCCCTCGCCGAACGACAGCGAGTCGTAGATGTCCGCGCGCAGGAACAGCAGACACCGCACCGCCCGTCCGTACAGCCCCGCCGCGTGCTTCGCCGCCAGCAGCAGCCCGATCACCATCGAGTTGCTCTCCGGCTCCGCCGACCAGACCTGCTCCAACTGGTCGACCAGGAGCAGTAACGGCTCGTGCGCGGCGGCGCAGTCCAGCTCGGCGAAGGCGTCGGCCACCCCCCTTTCCACCACGTCCAGCTGCCGGGCGGCCCGCGCGCCCTCCGAGGGCGCGTGTGCCAGCTCCACCCCCGCCTTGAACCCGAACGCCTCCAGCGACAGCGCCGTCTGCAACCCCCGCGCGCCTTGGGCCAGTCGGTCGCCGAACCGGTCACCCGGACGGTCGGCGGGCAGCTCGTCGTTCTGTTTGAGGAAGCGGCGCAGCGCCTTCACCGAGTCGGCCTTCCGGCCGTGCGCGTCCGCCGCGTGGGTCACCAGATGACGCGCGGCGTTGACGGCGAACACATACCGCCAGATCAGTGACTTGGCCGAGTCTCCGGGCAGCCCCTGGAGCTCGAAGCGGCGGATCTCGTCCCCCGCCGCGTCGTCGGGCGTGATCAGCACCTTCCCGCCGGAGTGCACGCCGTCCGCCATCAGCCGCATACAGATCGCGCTCTTGCCCGACCCCTTGCGCCCGATGATCAGCATCTTCCGGCCGGACACCGCCGCGCGTGTCGCGTTCGTCGACAGGAAGCCGCCGCGCAGCAGCAGCCCGTCGGTGACGTCGCGCTCGGCGTCCTCCCGCCCGAAGTGGAGATTCGCCAGTACGGATTCCCCCGCCATCCCGTCCTCCCCTGTCCCGGTCCCCTATGCCCCCGCGCCCGCCGTTCCGCACAAGCCGACTTTCCCGCAAGGAAGTTGTATCGCACCGGGCGGCGGTTCGCAGCGTCGATGAATCGTCACTTCGTTGAAATGTCACACATATCGATCACTCCGAATTTTTTGCCAGATCGAGCGACGACACGGTGTGTCGTTTTACGAAGTCTTGGTCTTCTGTAAATGTGTGCCCGTCAGCACATCGCCTGAACTCGTGATCGGGCGGGTTCTGGAATGAGGGAGAACCATGCGCTACGGCAACTCCTTGCGAGAAGCGGTCGAATCGCCTCGCACGACGCCTCTCATCGGCATCTACGACATGTACTCGGCCTCGATCGCGGCCCAGCACTACAACGGATTCTTTGTCTCCGGCTTCGGCTTCGCCGCTTCCCATTACGGGCTGCCGGACATCGGTTTCATCGCCTGGCCCGACATGGTCGCCTTCGCGGAACGGCTCCGTCTGGCGTTTCCTCGCCATCACATGCTCGTCGACATCGACGACGGGTATGTCGACCCCGAGGTCGCTTGCCATGTCGTCCAGCGGCTGGAGCGCGCCGGGGCCTCGGGGGTGATTCTGGAGGATCAGAAGCGGCCTCGAAGGTGCGGGCACGCGGACGGGAAGCTGATCCTGCCGCTGGAGGAGTACCTGGCCAAGCTCGATCTGGTGCTGCGCAGCAGGGAGGAGATGCTTGTGGTGGCGCGTACGGACGCCACGGAGGAGTCGGAGATCGTACGGCGCGCCGCCGCGCTGGCGGAGACGGACGCGGATGTCGTCCTCGTCGACGGCGTGCGGAGCGTGGAGTGGATTCGTAAGATCCGGTCGGTCGTCGGCGACAAGCCGCTGCTGTTCAACCAGATCGCGGGCGGAAAGTCGCCGAGGCTCTCCCTCTCCGAACTCTCCGACCTGGGCGTCAATCTCGCCATCTACAGCACGCCATGTCTTTTCGCCGCGCACGGCGCGATCGACGGCGCGCTGGTCGATCTCAAAATGGCGGACGGACGGCTGCCGGACACCAGGGAGACGGGGGCGATCGGGGTCAAGGGATCGACGGAACTGCTGGAAAAGAACATCAGCAGACACCACGACAGTCGAGTTTCGGTGTCGGTGTGACCACGGGAATTACCTCTTGTCTTCTCATTTCCTTCGGTCCGGCACCGGCCGGCACCGTCTTCCGAGGAAAACGCCCCTTCTGAGGGGAGTCTCCACGACGAGTGTGATCGTCGCGGCGACGACGAGCGTCCTGTGCGGCGCCGGTGCCGCACAGGCCGACGACGACGAGCCGGAGCGGTCGGGGCCCGTCGCCGGACGTAACGTCGGCCTGTTGGTGATCGACAACTCCCATGCCGACTCATGGCTGGAGGTCGACCGGACGCTCAACACGCTGTTCAGAAGCAAGGGCACGGCGGGCAGCGACCACGACGGGGGTGGTGGCGCCATCGATGTGCGGACCGGGGACGTCTCCGGGTCCGAGAACGGGACCCGGAGCGGGCCCTGCTCATGTCCGAGCCCGTCCTCCGACGCGTCCGCCGACGCCGACTCCGGCTCGGGTTCGGGCTCCAGTTCGGGTTCGGGTTCGGGCTCCGGCTCGGGCTCCGGCTCGGGTGGTGTGATCGAGCAGATCGGACAGATCGGACATCCGCCGTACCAAGGCGAGAACGGTGAATGAAGTGACCTCCAAGTCCTGGCTGATGACCTGGCCGGGCCGGCTGGGAAGGGCGATCGACCTTTACGTCGTCGCCCTTCTCGGCACGGTCGTGTTCGCGGCGCTGCTGCCCGCGAGCGGCCGGGCGGCCGTGGCCGTCGGCGGCGCCGCCGACCTCGCCATCGCGCTGCTCTTCTTCCTCTACGGCGCACGGCTCTCCACCCGCGAGGCGGTCGACGGACTGCGGCAGTGGAAACTCCATCTCGTCATCGGAGCCAGTACGTTCGCGCTCTTCCCGCTGCTCGGGCTGATCGGGGGCGGACTCGTACCGTTCCTCCTCACCGACCAGCTCTACACCGGCCTCCTCTTCCTCTGCGTCGTCCCCTCGACCGTTCAGTCGTCGATCGCGCTGACGTCCGCCGCCCGGGGCAATGTCCCGGCCGCCATCTGTGCCGGTACGTACTCCAGCCTGTTCGGCATGGTCGCCACCCCGCTGCTCGCGGCCTGGCTGATCGGCTCCACCGTCAGCTTCTCGGCCCATGGGGCGGTGGCCATCACCACCCAGCTCCTGCTTCCCTTTGTCGCCGGGCAGGTGGCACGCCGCTGGATCGGCGGGTTCATCGGCCGCCACAAGAAGCGGATCGGCCTGCTGGACCGGTTCTCCATCCTTCTCGTCGTCTATACGGCCTTCAGCCAGGGCATGGCGGAAGGCATCTGGCGGCAGATCACCCCGGCGCGGCTGGCCGGTCTGGTCGCGCTGGCCGCACTCCTGCTGGCGGTGGCCCTCGCGACGACCTCGTTCGCCGCGCGGCGCCTGGGGTTCAGCCGGGAGGACCGGATCACCATCGTCTTCTGCGGATCCAACAAGAGCCTGGCGACGGGGCTGCCCATGGCGGCGGTGCTGTTCGGCGCCAGCGCGGGCCCGGTGATCCTTCCCCTCATGCTCTACCACCAGGTGCAGCTGATGGTGTGCGCGGTCATCGCGGGCCGCTGGGCCCGCCGGCCCCTGGAAACCGCCTCCGAGCGGACCCCCGTGCAGGCGTCCCGTGCCGTTCCCCTGCGGGAGACGGCCCGCTGACCGGCCGGCCGCCGGTCTCCTCCGCTCCCGGGGCGTTCCCCTCCCGGAGCGGTTCTGCGAAAATCTTCGCGATTCCGTCCGGTCGGCTGTCGAGAACGTGCGGCCCGCTCCGACGTCCCAGCTGAAAGTCGCCCACAAGGGGTGACGGCGTACCGAGGAGCCGAGGAGCCGACGTCATGAAGTATCTGGTGATGGTGCAGGGATCGCAGGCCGACTACGACGCGCTGGGCGGCAAGGCGTCCGCCCACAGTCCGGCCTGGAGCGAGAAGGAACTGCGAGCGCTGTCCGCCTTCATGGAGGAGCTCAACAACGATCTCGCCGAGAGCGGCGAGATGGTGGACGGGAACGGCCTGGCCGAGCCCGCCGCCACGCGCCTCGTCGGGCTCGGCGCGGACGGCCGGCCCGTGATCACGGACGGCCCGTACGGCGAGACCAAGGAACTGCTCGCCGGCTACTGGGTACTGGACTGCGAGAGCCTGGAGCGGGTGACGGAGATCGCCGAACGCGTTCTCCGGAGCCCGGCGCCCGACGGCGCCCCTGTCCACCCCGTAGTCATCCGGCCCATTCCGGACGTCGGCGGGGGCGACGTGTGAGCCTTACGGCATGACGCCCGGAACGGAGATCGAGGACCTGCTGCGGCTGCACACGCCGCAGGTCCTCGGCGCGCTGGTACGGCGGTACGGACACTTCGACGTGGCCGAGGACTCCGTCCAGGAGGCGCTGCTCGCCGCGGCGCGGCAGTGGCCGGAGACAGGGGTGCCCGACAACCCGCGCGGCTGGCTGATCAGGGTCGCTTCCCGGCGGCTCATTGACCAGTTGCGTGCCGACGAGGCGCGGCGGGTGCGCGAGGAGACCGCCGCGGCGCTCACACCGCGCGACGCGTTCACGGCGCCGCCGCCCGGTGAGAGCCGCGCGCCGTCCCAGGACGACACCCTCACCCTGCTCTTCCTCTGCTGTCACCCCGAACTGACCCCCGCCGCGCAGATCGCGCTCACCCTGCGTGCCGTCGGCGGACTGACCACGGCCGAGATCGCCCGGGCCCATCTGATGCCCGAGGCGACGATGGCACAGCGGATCAGCAGGGCCAAGCGGCGGATCAGAGGGGTGCCTTTCCGGCAGCCGGGGCCCGAGGACCGCGACCAGCGGCTCGCGCCCGTGCTCCAGGTGCTCTATCTGATCTTCAACGAGGGCTATACGGCGACCTCCGGCAGCGCTCTGCACCGCGCCGATCTCGCCCGCGAGGCGATCCGGCTGACCCGGGCCGTACGGCGGTTGCTGCCCCGGGAGGGCGCGGTGACCGGGCTGCTGGCGCTGATGCTGCTCACCGACGCCCGTAGCGCGGCGCGCACGGGGCCGGACGGCGACCTGATCCCGCTGGACGAGCAGGACCGTTCCCGCTGGGACCGGAAGGCGATCGCCGAAGGCACCGCGCTGGTGGCGGAGGCACTGTCCCAGGGACCCGCCGGCGCGTACCAGTTGCAGTCGGCCATCGCCGCGCTCCATGACGAGGCGGCCCGCGCGGAGGACACCGACTGGCCGCAGATCCTGGCCCTGTACGACATCTTGGTGCGCCGCGCGCCCGAGCCGATGGCCGAACTGGGCAGGGCCGTGGCCGTCGCGATGGTGCACGGCCCGCGCGCAGGACTGGCCGAGGTCGCCGTACTGGAGGACCGGTTGGCGGGCCATCACCGACTCGACGCCGTACGGGCGCATCTGCTGGAGAAGGCGGGGGACGCCGAAGGCGCGCGAGCCGCCTACCGGTTGGCCGCCGGGCGTACGCTCAGCGTGCCGGAGGCACGGTACTTGCGGATGCGCGCCGCCAGGCTGCCGGTCTGAGTCCATCCGGCCCGCGTCCATCACCCGGAGATTGTCATCCCATTGCATTTCCATGAAAGATCTGATCCAACTGGCCCTTATTGTATCTTTAGGCTCTTTGGGTGCAATTGAACACATAGTCCATTCCTGTGCGCGCCATGGACGTTGTTACGCACGTGGATCCACGTGAACTCTGGGAGCGGAACACTGTCCTGGCCGAAGCGTTCTGCGCCAGCGATGAGCGTGTACGCCAGGCGCAGTCAGTGCTGGACGAGGCGCAGGCCGAGCGGAGCAGGACGCTCGCGGCCTTCTCCGTGACGGTCGGGAACGACGGCGCGGTCGCCGATCTGATGGGCCTGAACGAACGGGAAGTCCGGGTCGCCCGGCGCACGGTGGGCAGGGAGGACGCCAGGTCCGTCGCCGAGGAACTCCTGATCCGCGGAACGCAGCCACCGCCACCACCGCTGATCCCGCAGGGGCCACCGCAGACACCGCCGCCCCCGCCACAGGCGCAAGCACAGACCGCGCAGGGACAGGGACAGCCGGGACAGCCACCGCTGTCCGATCCCGCCACCGAGACCTTCCCCATCGCGGAGGTCCAACTGCCCCAGCCCCGCGGCGAGACGCCTCCCCCGCAGCAGGACACGATGCCGCTGGACCCGCAGACAGCCGCCGCGCCCACCGACTTCCACACCCCCTCGGTGGAGGAGACCGTGATCTGGTCGGCGAGCATGGACTCCGTCCTGCTGTGGAGCTGGAAGTCCGGCCTCGACCTCCAGACGGTCGCCGCCGAACTGGGCCTGGATCTGCGGGCGCTGCTGCTCCGCGTACAGACCCTGGCCAACGACGGGCTGCTCACGCCCCGTACCCCGCCCTCCGACAGCGGGCAGTCGGGCCGTCATCGCCGACACGAGGACCCGTACGCGGCCCTCATCAGCCCCGCGACCACGCCGTTCCCCGTCTACCACTGAGAAGTGCGGCGCTGAGAAGTACGGCACTGGGAAGTACGGCACTGAGGAACGCGGCACCGAGGGCCCCGGGTCCGAGGACCGCGGCACCGAGGACCGGGGGATCAGGGACCGGGGGCGGGTCAGCGGTTTTCCCTGGCACCGTCCAGCCGGCGCGGCAGGTCGCGGGGGTTGCCGTCGGAGACATCGGCGGGGAGGAAGTCGGCCGGCACGTCCTGGTAGCAGACCGGGCGCAGGTAGCGCCGGACGGACAGGGTGCCGACCGAGGTCGTCCGGACGTCCGAGGTGGCGGGGTACGGGCCCCCGTGCACCATGGCATGGCTGACCTCGACGGCCGTGGGCCAGCCGTCGTAGAGGACGCGGCCCGCCCTGGTCTCCAGCAGCGGCAGCAGGGCGGCGGCGGTGTCCTGGTCTCCCGGGCCGTGGTGGACCGTGGCGGTCAGCTGCCCGCGCAAGGCGCCTGCCACCTCGATGAGTTGGGACGTATCACGGCAGGTCACCACGATCGCGGCGGTGCCGAAGGGCCGGTCCTGGAGTTCCGGCCGGCCCAGAAACGTCTCGGCCGGGGCCGTGAGCAGCCGGGGCGCGCAGGTGTTGGCGCCCTCGCCCGGCTGACCGGCGGCGATCTCCCGTACGTCCTCGATCGCCGCCAGCGCCGCCGCCGCGCGCTCGTACGCGTCGTGGAGGGCCTGGGTCCCCACCGTCCGCGCGATCCGGGCGGACACCGCACGGCCGGCCGCCGCCAGGAACTCCGCCAGCTCGGGTCCGTTGACGGCGGCCAGCAGCCCCGGCCGGGTACGGAACTGCCCGGCCCCCGCCGTCAGCGCGCCGATGAACCCCTCGACCAGCGCGGCGGACCGGTCGCGGAGTGCGCCGGGCAGCAGGAAGACCGGGTTGACGCTGCTCATCTCGGCGTACACCGGGATGGGTTCGGGGCGGGTGGCGACCGTGCGCATCAGCGCCTCGCCGCCCGCCCGGGAGCCGGTGAAGCCGACCGCCCGGATCCGGGGGTCGGCGACCAGGGCCCGGCCCAGTTCCGCGCCGGAGCCGAAGAGCAGCGAGAACACGCCTTCCGGCAGTTCGCTCTCGCGTACGGCGGCGGCCACGGCCGACCCGACCAGTTCCGAGGTACCCAGATGGGCGCTGTGTGCCTTGAGCACGACGGGACAGCCGGCGGCGAGGGCGGCCGTGGTGTCCGCGCCCGCCACCGAGAAGCCGAGCGGGAAGTCTCTCGCGCCGAACACCGCCACCGGCCCGATACCGATATGACGCTCCCGCAGATCGGGCCGTGGCTCGGGAACGCGGTCCGGCAGCGGGCGGTCGATCCGTACCTCCGCCCAGGCGCCGTAGCGCACCTCGGCCGCGAGGAGCCGCAGCTGTCCCGTCGTACGGTCCCTCTCGCCGGTGACCCCGTCCGCGGGAAGGCCGCTCTCGGCGACGGCCCGGGCGATCAGCTCCGCGCCGAGCGATTCGACACGGTCCGCGATCCGCTCCAGGAAGGTCGCCCGCCGCTCGGGGGAGGTGGCGCGGTAGCCGGGGGCGGCCAGCTCGGCCAGCTCGCAGGCGCGCGCGACGTCCTCGGGGGTGCCGGAGCCGTAGCCGGGCTCCAGCGGGGTGTCCGTACGGGGATCGAGCGAGACGATCGCCGGGCCCCGGCCGGGCCGCCGCTCGGCGCCGAGGAACATCGCTCCTGTCAGGGGCATGGTGCGCTACCTCACCTCTCTGGGCTTCGTCGGGTTCCTCGGACGGGGGACGCGGGGCCGCATGCGATCGCGGGGCCCGGGGCCGACGGGGGTCAGCCGCCCCCGGGCTGCTCCCCGCGATCCGGCTCCCGCTGCTTCCCCGGCTCCGCCGGGCTGAGGTGCGCCACCAGTTCGGCGAGATCCACGCACGCCTGCTCGATCTTCAGCCGGACGTTCCGCTGCTCCGTGACAATCGCCGCCAGCAGCAGCGAGGTCAGGGCGACGGACCCGTTGAGGGCCTGGAGGCTGACCAGGCGCTCGACAAGGGTGTGGTGTTCGAAGGCCCCGACGCGGTCGGTCGCCTCCGCGATCGCCAGTACGGACACGCACAGCGCGTACGGCGCGCTCGCCGGGAGCTGGAAGCGCAGCGCGGCCCAGATGAGCACCGGGAAGACGAGGAAGAGCACGGAGAGGCTGCTCATGGTGGCCAGCGGCGTCACGAGGGCAGCGGTGATCAGCAGCGCCAGCGCCTCGGGCCAGCGCCGGAAGTCCCCGGTCCGGGGAAGCCGGGCCCAGCGGAGCATGAGCAGCATCGGCGTGACCACCAGCACCCCCATGGCGTCGCCCACCCACCACGCCGTCCAGGCCGGCCAGAATCCCTCGGGGCGCAGCTTGCCGCCGAGCAGCAGCATCCACACGCCCAGCGTCGCGCTGATCAGCATCCCGGCCAGTGCCCCGAGGAACACCAGGGCGACCCCGTCGCGCAGCCGGTCCAGCCGCGTACGGAACCCCACGCGCCGGAGCATCAGAAAGGCGCAGACCGGGCCGAGGGTGCTCGCCGCGATGACCCCGATGTCGAAGAGATGGACGGGACCGAGGGTCAGGATGGTGATGAGGGCGCCGAGCGAGATCCCCGGCCAGACCCCGATGCCCAGGAAGAGGAGCGCGGCCACCGCGATGCCCGAAGACGGCCAGAGAGGCGTCACGACCGCGCCCGAGATCAGCAGCTGCTTCAGCAGCCCGAGCTGCGCGGCCCCGGCGTAGGCGGCGGCGACGCCGAGGATCCGGACAGCGGCCATGGACAGACGTCGGACTTCCTCGGTACGCACCACATCAGCCATCAGACAACGCCCGCCGCCCGGGTACGCCGTGACACGCACTGCCGGAGGGCTGGCGTCACCCCGGACCGTACGTGCGGACAGCGGCCCGGGAAGCGCCCCCGCGTCAGGTCAGCGGCACTCGCCGCGCGCGCCGATGAACCCCTCCGGTACGGAGTCATGGCAGAGGACGAGCACGGCGGCGTCGTCCGCGTGACCGGTCAGCTCGGCCACCTTCAGCACCTCGGTGGCCAGCTCGCTGGGGTCCGCACCGACCCGGGCGTCCTCGGCGGCCAGCACCGCCTCGGCGGTCAGCTGGGCCACCCGCCCGAGGCCGTCCTCGACCGAGAACGAGGGGCCCTCCACCACACCGTCCGTGACCAGTACGAACGCCCCCGTGTCCGTCAGCCGACGGCGGATCACCGGGTATATCTCCCCCGGCAGGATGCCCAGCGGCAGACCGCCCGGGTCCTCGTCGACACCCGAGCTGCCGTCCGCCGCGGCCCACACCGAGGCCACATGACCGGCGCGGGCGCTCTCCAGCACGCGGGTGACCGGGTCGAAGCGGAGGAACGTACAGGTCGCGAAGAGGCTGGAGCCGACCGACAGCATCAGATCGTTGGCCCTGCTCAGCACCTGGCCGGGATCGCCCGCCGCCGCCGCGACCGCCCGCAGCCCGATCCGTACCTGCCCCATGATCACGGCCGCCTCGACATCGTGCCCCTGGACATCGCCGACGCAGAACGCGAGCGCTCCGTCGGGCAGCACGAAACCGTCGTACCAGTCGCCCCCGATGTCCAGACCGTCCCGCGCCGGCGCGTAGCTGGCAGCCGTCCGCAGCCCCGGTACGGCGGGCAGGAAAGGCGGGAGCATCGCACGCTGAAGGGCCTCCGCCAGCTCCACCCGGGCGTGCTGAAGCTCCACCCGCCGCCGTGCCTGGGCGGTGAGCCGACCGAGTGTGGTCAGCAAGTCGTCGGCGCTCGCCGATCGGCTGGGACGACGCCGGGTCATGCACCGCTCCGAGGTACGTCCGTTGGTGGACCGCTGTGAGTTGTTCCTCGCAACGGAGTGCAGAGGGCCTCTCTCTCAAGCCTCACCTTCATCATATTTCCGCCACGCGGCTTCCGCCGGATGAGCCCGGATGCGCCCGGATCGGCCTGTGATCCTGAAGGGGCCTTCTGGGGGCCTTCTGGGACCTCAGACTATGCATGCCGCACGAGAGGTGCATCACGAACATCGCGTCGTCGGCGCGAGCCGGAGCCGGGCCTCCCACCAGGCCGAACTACCGCGGGTCGGCGGAGTCGCCCACCTCGTCCACCCCGTCCGCTTCGCCCACCTCGCCCACCCCGTCCACCCCGTTCGCGGCTCCGCCCGCGCCCAGAAGCGTGGTGGGGGTCCCGGCCGAGGCAGGTTCCAGGGCGGGCAGGGCACGGCGGGCCCGGCGCGCCGCGGCGGGCGGGAGGGCCGCCCGTACGAGCTGGGCCGCGCGGAGCCAGGGCTGGGCGTAGACATGGCGGGCGCGGCGTTCGATGCCGGCGGTGAGGCGGTCCACGGCCGGGGCCAGCGGGTAGGTGCGGTTGGCGGGCCAGCGCATACGGGAGCGCAGCTCGCGGAGCGTGACATCCTGCTCGGCGCTGCGGACCATGTCGGTGTCGGTCCAGGTGAGATAGCCGACGCCGATCTCCACTCCGTGGTGCGCCACCTCCATACGGAGAGTGTGCGCGAAGGACTCCACCCCGGCCTTCGAAGCGCAGTAGGCCGTCATCATCGGCGCGGGGGCGAGGGCCGCGAGCGAGGCGATCTGGAGGTAGTAGCCCCGGGAGTCCAGCAGGGCGGGGAGGAAGGCGCGGGCGGTATTCGCGCTGCCGATCAGGTTGACCTCGATGACGCGGCGCCACGCGTCGGGCTCGGAGTGACGGAAGAGCCCGCCCGCCGCGACCCCCGCGTTGGCGACGACGACATCGACCGTGCCGAAGCGCTCCTCCACGAGCCGTGCCGTACGCAGCATGGCCGCCGCGTCAGTGACATCCGCGTGCCAGTGGTCCGCCTCGCCGGTCAATGACTCGGTGACACGGGCGAGTTCGGATTTCTCCAGGCCGACGAGCGCCAGCCGGGCGCCCCGCTCGGAGAGGGACCGGGCGAGCTGTTCGCCGACACCGCGCGCGGCGCCGGTGATGACGGCGGTACGTCCTCGGAGCGGCGGACGCCTGCTCATCGTGGGGCCTCCGGAGAGAGTGAGGGGAGGCCGCCCCCCGGCGCGTGGCTGGAGGACGGCATTCCGTACGTCGGCGCATTGTGTGCGCCGACGCGTCGCGCGCACTGACGCGGTGTGTGCGGCAGTACGTACGGCAGTGCGTACGCAGTGCAGTGCGTACGCAGTGCATACGGCAGCCAGTACGTGCGGCAGCCAGTACGTACGCAGTGCGTGCGGCAGGCAGTGCGTGCGGCGGCGTGACTCAGGCCCGTCGCAGCGCCAGCACCGCGTTGTGCCCGCCGAAGCCGAACGAGTGGCTGACCGCGCGGTCGATCCGCTGGTGCAGCGGCTGCTTGGTCACGCAGTCGATGTCGAACTCGACGGCCGGCGCGTCCAGGTTGGCGATCGGCGGTACGACGCCGTGCTGGAGCGTCAGGACGGTCAGGCCCGCCTCGATCGCGCCCGCCGCCCCCATACAGTGCCCGAGCACGCCCTTGGGCGCCGTGACCGGTGGACGGTGCGGATAGACCCTGCTGATCAGCGCCGCCTCGGTGGCGTCGTTGAGCGGTGTCGAGGTGCCGTGCGCGTTGACATGTTCGACATCACCCGACTGCCAGCCGGCGTCGCGCAGCGCCACCTCCACCGCGCGCTGGGCGACGGCGCCCGAGGGATGCGGGCTCGTCGGGTGATGCGCGTCCGTCGTGGCACCGGCGCCCGCCAGCAGCGCGCGTGGCTTCGCGCCGCGCGCCCGCGCGTCCTGCTCGCGCTCCAGCACCATGATCGCCGCGCCCTCCCCCAGGACCAGCCCCGCGCGGTCCGAGGCGAAGGGCCGGCACAGCAGCGCCGGGTCGTCGCCGGGATCCGCCATGGCGGCGGCTCCCGAGCGCACGAACCCGGTCATGGCGACCGGGAAGACGATGGACTCCGTCGCCCCCGCCACGGCGATGTCGCACTGCCCGGTGGAGAGCAGGTCCCGCGCCACGGACAGCGCCGTGACCCCCGAGGAACACGCCGTGCACGGCGCCATGCTGGGCCCGGTGGCGCGCATCTTGATGGCGATCTCGGCGGCCGGCATGTTGGGGATCGTGAGCAGGATGCCGGACGGGGAGGTCGCCTCGGGCCCGCGTCTGTCGAGCGCGACGGACTGTTCCGTCAGGCTGGCCGAACCCCCGCTGCTGGTCCCGACCACGACGGCGACCCGGGTGCCGTCCCAGCTCGTCGGGTCGAGTCCGGCGTCCGCGACCGCCTCGCGCGCGGCGAGGAGTGCGAACTTCACGTACCGGCCCATCCGGAAGGCCGTACGCCCGCCGATCGCGGCGTCGAGATCGATGCCCTCGACCGTGCAGGCGAAGTCGACCGCGCAGCCGCTCAGTTCGGGCACCCGATGCGCCGGGGAGACTCCCGCGCACACGCCGTGCCAGGTGGAGTCGGTGTCGTTCCCGGCCGGTGTGATCATCCCCAGACCGGTGATGGCGATGGCGGGTCCGGTCATCGGCCGACGCCCACCGCGGCCTCGTTCGTCTCGCTGACGCCGCTCATCGTGCCCGCCGCGTGAACCGCCCGGAGGGCGTGCGCTGAGGGCGCCGCGTGCGCGGTGTGCGCCGTCCGTGCCGTACGCGCCGTACGCGCTCCGTCGAGGAACGCGGTGATCTCCGCCAGCGTGGCGCCCTTGAGCAGTGAGTCCGAGTCGGCGTCGATCCCCAGAGTCTCCTTGATGATGACGGCGAACTCGGCGACGGCGAGGGAGTCCATCTCCAGGCTGTCCATGGTGGCCTCGGGGATGATCTCCGCGGCGGGCACCTTGAACGTCGCCGTCAGCACCTCGGAGATCTTCGGGTGGATCTCGCTCATGGGTTGTCCTTTCCAGGGGTTGGGTCGGTTGAAGGGGTCGGTGGTTTCAAGCGGGTGCGGCGGGTACGGCGAGTACGGTGTGCCACGCGCCCTCCGCGTCGTCGTAGGCGTCCACGTAACCGGCCCCGGAGATGGGCCAGTCCGCGAACATCTCCGTCGGCAGCGCGAAGGACTCCACGAGAGCGGGGGCGTGGCCGGCCAGCCGCGAGATGAGCTGTTCGACGGCCTCGGGCAGTTCGTCGAGATGACGGGGGGTCAGCCGGCCTGCGGCCAGCAGATCGCCGCTGTTCCGGTCGATCCACTGGAGCGCGAAGAGCCGGCGCAGCGAACCCAGCAGGTCACTCGCCGACGACGAGCCGGGCGAGGGCGACGGGCCGGGCTCCAGTCCCGCCATCGCCACCGCGTACGCCTCCGAAGCCCGCCGGTACGCGTACGCCTCCACGGCGCGCAGCGCGGCACCGGACGCCGCGTTCCACCGTGCCAGCGAATCGCCGTGCGGCAGCTGGCTCATCCGGCGGCGGGCCCGCTCCAGCCACACGGCCTCGACGGCGACGAGGAGTCCGTCCAGGAACAGCGGGTCGGTCAGCTCACGGTGCGAGGGACCGTACGATCCGACGCCCGGCTCCGAACCGACGCCCGGCTCCGGTTCGGGTTCGGGTTCCGGAGCCGCCGAGAACAGCATCTCGGCCGCCGCCTTCGCGTAAATCGCGAGATTGTCGCCCTCCGCCGTGATGACGCCCTCGATACCCGCCAGCAGTTCGGTCATGCCGTTGTTCTCCAGCAGCGCCTGCGCACCGCACCGTTCCCGCGACTCCACGATGACCTCGCGCGCCCGCCAGCTGATCCAGCCCTTGGCGACGGCCACCAGTCGCTCGGCCTCGTCGGTGTCCGCTTCGGTACGCGACTCCCAGGCGTCCAGCACCGTACGGTGCAGCAAGGTCATCGCGAAGACCGTGGCCAGGGCTCCGACCAGGGGACCGTGGTGGCTGCGGTGCGCGAACACCGGTACCCGTTGCCCTCCTCTGGAACCGGAGATCCGCCGGTGCCCGCCGTACCGAACGGCGAGCGCCAGCGTGACCCGCGCCGAGCCGACCGCGCACGCGCTCATCGAGAGCTTGCCCGCCGTGACCCGGCCGATCGACGTCAGGAAACGCCGTCGGCGATTGCTCTGCTCGCTCCGGAACACCCCGTCGTCCCCGATCCGCCCCTGCGCACCGCCCAGCAGCGCGTCGCGCCCCACGAACACCCGGTCGAACGAGGTCAGACAGTGGTCCACCGGGCTGCCCAACCGGGCGGGCAGCCTGCGCACCCGGACACCGGGGAGCGTCCCGGCGGCATCGGTCAGCGGCGTCAGGAACAGGAAAACGCCGTGATCGGTCCCGTCCACGAGCAGCCGCGCCGCCACCACACCGGACTTGGGGCCGCCCACCGGGCTGGTGTTGGGCATGAACTTCTGCGCCCCGGCATGCGGCGTGCGCAGGACGAAACCGTCCCGCTCCCGGTCGTAGGCCGCCGTCGTCTCCACGGCGACCGCGTCGTTTCCGTGCGCCACCTCCGTGCAGAGGAAGGTGCCCACCCGGCGCAGCGCGAGGAAGTCGGCCACGTCCGCCGAGCCCGCCACGTCCCGCGCCGTGCCGCGCGCCGCGCCCTTCTCCCTCTCCGCGTGGTCGAGAAGACTGCCGAGGAACAGGTTGTAGTGAATGCCCGCGACCGTCGTGAAGGCCGGATCGACCGGGCCCAGCCACTCGTGCAGGGCGGCGAGCCCGCGCGCGTCGGCAACCAGCTCCGCCGGGCTGTCGAGCGTGTCATTGACGGTACGCAGCCGTTCGTACGCCATCGCCAGCCGTTCCCCGGACGAGGCACCGGGCCGGCGGCGGAACGGCGCCGCGGCGGCGAGTCGACGCCACGGCGCGTGCTCCCGGTCGAAGTCCTCGCCGAAGAGCACGCGCGTCAGCGGATCCACTGCCGGATCCACTGTCGGATCCGCCGTGGGACCCGCCGTGGGATCCGCCGTGGGATCCGCCGTGGGATCCGTCGTGGGATCCGTCGTCGGGCCCGATGAGTCCGTAGGATCCAATGAGTCCGCCGGGACAAACGGCTCGGTCCTGATGAACGACTCCATCGGGACGAATGGGCCGGTCGGATCCAGGTCCGTCCGGTCCAATGAGCCCCTCTGATTCGCCGAGTTCATGGCAACGGTATTGATATTTATACTCACGCCGGTATAACGATCAATCAATGGCGAAGAAACGACTCTCCCACCCGCAGAACCATGGGACATTCGTACGATCAGCTCCCTGATGTGACCTGTCGTCAGGCCCGCCGAAACGCCAGCGCCACGTTGTGCCCGCCGAACCCGAAAGAGTGGCTGACCGCCGTCTCCACCCACTGCCGCCGGGGTTCCTTGGTCACACAGTCGAGGTCGAACTCGACAGCGGGCGCGTCCACGTTGGCGATCGGCGGAATCACGCCATGTTCGAGGGTCAGCACCGTCGCCACCGCCTCGATCGCCCCCGCCGCCGCCAGCGTGTGCCCGACCACCCCCTTCGGCGCCGTGACCGACGGCCGGTGCGGGTAGACCCGGTCGATCAGTGTCGCCTCCATCGCGTCGTTGAGCGGTGTCGACGTGCCGTGCGCGTTGACATGCTCGATGTCGTACGGGCTCCAGCCCGCGTCCCTCAGCGCCTCCTCCACCGCCGCCTGGGCCCACCGGCCGTCCGGCGCGGGCGCCGTGGGGTGGTGCGCGTCCGTACTGGCGCCCGCGCCTGCCAGCAGCGCGCGCGGCGCCCGACCGCGGGCTCGCGCGTCCGCCTCCCGTTCCAGGACGACCATGGCGGCGCCCTCACCAATGACGAAGCCGTCCCGGTCAGCAGCGAACGGACGCGACGCCTCACCCGGGTCACCGGTACGCGTCGACAGCGCGCCCATCCGCGCGAAGGCCGTCACCACCAGCGGGGTCAGTACGGACTCGGCGCCCCCGGCCACCACCACATCGCACTGCCCGCTCATCAGCAGATCGCGGGCCACGGCGATCGCGGTGGCCCCCGAGGCGCAGGCGGTCGCCGGGGCCAGGCTCGGCCCCCGGGCCTTGAGCGCGATGGCGACCTCTCCCGCCGCCGCGTTGGGGATCATCATCGGCACCAGTACGGGGGAGACCGCCTGCGGGCCGTCCGCCTGGAGCTTCAGCGCGTTGTCGACGAGCAGGGAGACACCCCCGACGCCCACGCCGAGCACCACGCCCACCCGGCCGCTGTCCCAGCTCAGAGGGTCGAGTCCGGCGTCCGCCACGGCCTGCCGGGCCGCGATCAGCGCCAGCTTCACGAACCGTGCCATCCGCCAGACCGACCGCCCGCCGATCACCGCGTCGAGATCGATGCCCTCGACCGCACAGGCGAAGTCGACCGGCATACCGGCCAGTTCTGGGCGCCGTCTGGCCAGCGACCGTCCCGCGCACAGCCCCTCCCAGAAGGACCGTTCATCATGACCGGCGGGAGTGACCACCCCGAGCCCGGTCACCGCGACAGTCCCGCTCCGCTGTCCGCTCCTTTGTCCCGTCCCCTGCCCCATCGCCTGCCCCGTCCCCTGTCCCGTCGCCTGCCCCGTCCTCTGCGCGGTCCCCTGCCCGTGCCCCTGCTCGGCCGTCGGCGTCATGATCCGTTCCTTCCGTCGAGGGCCGTGGCCCGTGAGCTGTCGGGCCGTACGGCCCCGGACGCAGTCGTCTCGGCCGTCGTCGTCTCTGGCGCAGTCGTCTCGGCCGTCGTCGTCTCAGGCGAAGTCGTCGCGGGCGCGGTCGTCGCGGGCCAGCGCAGCGCCACCGTTCCCCAGGTGAGGCCGCCGCCGAAAGCGGTCAGCAGCATGCGGTCGCCCGTGCGGAAACGTCCCCGCGCGTCCGCGTCCGCGAGGGCGAGGGGGATGGAGGCCGCGCCGGTATTGCCCACCCGGTCGAGATGCGTGACACAGCGCCGCGCGCCGATCCCCACCCGTTCCGCGACGGCCCGCAGAATCCGGGCGTTGGCCTGGTGCGGTACGAAATGGTCGACGTCGGCGGCGTCCCAGCCCACGGTGCGCAGCAGGGAGCGGCACGAACCGGTCATCCGCTCGACCGCGTGCTGATAGACCGCCCGCCCCCGCATCCGGAAGAACTCGTCGCCCTCGGCGGACGGTTCCGCCACCGACCTCGACCGCGCCCCGCCGCCTGCCACGGTGATCAGGTCGTATCCCGTCCCGTCACTGCCCAGATCGAAGGCGATCAGCTCGCCCGGGTCCCCGGCCCTGCCCGCGCCGATCAGCGCGGCTCCGGCGCCGTCGCCGAACACCACGCCCGATGAGCGGTCCCGGGGGTCCAGCCATGTCGAGTACACATCGGCGCCGACCAGGAGCACCCGCTCGTGGATCCCCGACACCACGAGTCCATGGCAGACGGCGAGGCCGTAGACAAAGCCGCTGCACACCGCGCCGATATCGAACGCGGGTACCGTGCCCAACCCCAGGCGCGCCGCCAGCGCCGGCGCGGTCCCCGGAATCAGATGGTCCGGCGTCGCCGTGGCGAGCACCACGGCGTCCACCGCCCGTGCGGAACCCGCCTCCGCTGAGCCCGCCTCCGCGGAACCCGTCCGCACCGGATCGGCGACCAGCAGTCTCGCCGCCTCATACGCGATGTCGCCCGTGGACATCCCCGGAGCCGCCCGATGGCGGCCGGCGATGCCCGTGCGCGTACGGATCCAGGCGTCATCCACCCCCCACTCAGCGGGCAACGCCCCATTGGGGACCGGCTCCCCCGGGACCCACCCGGCGACGGCCTCCAGCACCGCCGTCCGTGGCCCGGGCCCCTCCCGGCTCTCCTCTCGACTCTCTTCGCGCCCCCTCGCGCGCGGGTCTCGCGCCTCCTCGCGCCCGTACAGTGCGCTTCCGCTCGCCACCCACGGCCCCCATCCGGTAAACGATCACATCGACCGGATGACAAACGGGCGCGCCCGTAAGCGAGTTACTGCGCCATTTGGGGCAAAGATCGTGCTCGTTCCCACCCAGGTAGGTGAATCCGTGCCGCGGAGGTGCCGAGTCCGCTCGGAACGGGCGGCAGCCGGCGAGTGATACCGGCCCGGTCTTCCAGTAGTTCGGCCTCCTTGTACCGCTTACAGCCGTGGTGCCAGTTGAGAATCCCGGACAGCCAGTTCTCCAGCTCCCTCACATAGCCGTCGAGCGCCCGGCGCGCGTCCGCGTCGAGGGCGAAGTCGTCGCACAGCACGGGCAGTTCATGGGCGACGGCATGCTGGAACTGGCTCATCCGCGAGTTCATCAGGTCGTCGATGATGGCGAGGGCGGTCGGATAGTCGCAGTCGAAGAAGTTCTGCACGACAAGCACACCGTTGTGCGTCTCGCCCTCGAACTCGATCTCCTTCTGGTACGAGAAGACGTCGTTCAGCAGCGTCGCGTAGTCCTGCGCCGCGTTCTCCATGGACCTCATCGGGCCCGACCGGTAGATCGCGGGCGGCACCACCCGGCCGTGGCTCAGCCGGGACAGGCTCATCGTCATGTCCGAGCCGAAGGTCCTCCGGCGCATCTCGATGTAGTCGACGGGGTCGGGGATACGGTTCTGCGCTTGATTGGCCAGCTCCCAGAGCCAGCTGTCGGTCATGTCCACGACCGACTTACGGAAGGCGCGGCGCGCGTCCAGGTCCATCAGGCCCGCCGTACGGATCCACAGGTCGGCCAGCCCCCGTTCCAGCCCGGTCAGCGGCACCGGCATCGCCATGCCCTCGACCGGCATGAACCGCGCCAGCCGGTCATTGCACGCCTTCGCGCCCGCCATATCGCGCGCGCTTCCGTAGACCACCGGGTAGTAGTCGTCGCCGTACGTCCCCCACGTCAGCCAGTCCGAGGTGAGATCGAGCTCCTCCGCCGTGGCGTCCGGTTGGATACCGGCCGCGCAGAGCGGCAGATCGATACGGCGCAGCCGCCGCTCGTCCCAGACATCGGACCCGGGGATGCCGGGCTGCGCCCTCAGGATGCCCATCCGCTCGGCCCACTCGACGGTGTGCTCCCGCGAGTGGTTCAGATGCGGACTCAGCGACAGCCCGAACGGCATCCGGAACTCCGGCAGCACGGAGGGGCCGACCCGCTGGAACGGGATATGGCCGTGCCTGCGCGCCCGCGCCGGCGCACCCACGCCGATCGTCTTCGCGATATCGGCGGCGGCCGTACCGAGACCGACCGGCACCATCGAGAACGACACGCCCGTCCCGCCCGGCGCACCACCCGCCCCGCCGAGGGCCCCGCCGCCCGCGCCGGGACCGACAGCGGTACCGGAACCGGCGCCATTCATATACCGGCTGGAGCGCATATGCCACTCATGGCCGCCCGACTGCCAGTCCTGGAGCCCCTTCACATAGGCGAGGGTGTCGGCGCACGCCCGCGGATCCAGGCCCTTCTCGGCGAACAGCGGCCCCAGTTCGGTCAGCGCGGTGTTCTCGAACTGCTGGACGCGGGAGGTGAGCAGATCGTTGACGGCGTCCGCCGCCTCCTGTGTCGTACAGCCGAGGAAGGTCTCCAGGACGAGCACGCCGTTGCTCAGCTCACCCTCCTCCTCGATCTCCCGCTGGTACGAGAACAGGTCGTTGCGCAGATGGACGGCGTCCGAGAACGTGTCCTTCAGCACCCGCAGCGGGCGTGAGCCGGCGATCTCCGCGGGCACTTCGGCGCTCGCCGCGTACTCGACGAGCCCCGCGGACCAGGGCGCTCCGCCGACCTTGCGGCGCATCTCGATGTACTCGACCGGATTCGCGATCCGGTGCGCGTTGATGTTCGCGAGCTCCCAGTCGGACTCGTTGAGGAGATTCTCCGTGGACTCCGCGAACCGCTGCCGCCACGCCATGGACATGCTCGGGACCGTACGGGCCCACAGATCCGCCAGCCCCGCCTCGACCGGATTGGTCGGCTCCGGGAATCCGTCGGCGAGATCCATCGGCATGAAAGCGGCCAGCCGTTCGAGATACGCCTTGCCGCCCTCCCGGTCCTGAGGCCGCTTGTAGACCTCCAGGAAGTGGTCGTCGAAGAAGAACACCCACACATACCACTCCGTGACCAGCGACAACGCCGGACCGTCGCAGTCCGGGTGCGTGTACGAGCAGAGCAGGGCGTAGTCATGGGAATCGAGGTCCCGCTCCTCCCAGACACCCGAACCCTCCAGCATGCCCATGCCCCTGGCCCACCGCTTGGAATGCGCCCTGGCCTCCTCCAGACGCGGATTGAGTCGGGCCGGATATGCCATATAGAAATCCGGCAATTCAAACGGCTGTGTCACGGGCGAGCGGCCTTTCCCGACGGTTCCGGTGTTTTCTCCCTGGAGCGTGATCTACCCCTCGCCCGACTCCGCCATCCGGACCACAAATTAGTCATATGAACATATGGCGAGCGCGTGGCGTACGCACGTCACCGCGCGGCCCGGGGGATCATCGCCGAATGAGCACCACAATCCGGCTCGCCCAACAGCCCGAGGCCGACGAGCTGCTCGGCCGCAGCCCGCTGGCCGCGCTCGTCGGCATGCTGCTTGACCAACAGGTCCCGATGGAGTGGGCGTTCTCCGGCCCGTACACCATCGCCATGCGCATGGGACACGACGACCTCGACGCCCGCGAGATCGCCGCGTACGACCCCGAGGCATTCGTCGCCCTGCTCTCGGACAAGCCCGCCGTGCACCGCTATCCGGGGTCGATGGCCAGACGCGTCCAGCAGCTCTGTCAGTACCTCGTCGAGCACTACGACGGCGATCCCACCGGGATCTGGCGTGACATCGCCACCGGCGCGGAGGTACGGGACCGGCTGAACGCACTGCCCGGCTTCGGCACACAGAAGTCCCAGATCTTCCTGGCGCTGCTGGGCAAGCAGTACGGCGTACAGCCCAAGGGCTGGCGCGAGGCCGCGGGCGCGTACGGGGACGCGGGGTCGTACCGCTCGGCGGCGGACATCACCGGACCCGAATCGCTGGCCAAGGTACGGGCGTTCAAGCAGGAGGCGAAGCGCGCGGCGAAGGCGGCGAAGACGACGCCGGCGCCCAGGACCGACTGATCGCCGACGGATCAGGACCGGCCCGCACCCGATCCAGGCGCGGACCAGGCCCGATCCGAGCACGAACCGGGCGCGAACCGGGCCCGATCCGCGGCTGTTCCGCCGATACGCACCACGAGCTATGACACAAGTGTTCCCACGTGGCGCGGCGCTGGCTAGCTTTCCCTCACATTTGTTCGCATCGGAAGGATCCCAGCCCCTGTGAACGCAACTTCCCGCAGACTCCTGGCAGTCGCGGCCACCACCGCGCTCGCCGCCCCTCTGCTGCTCTCCGCCTCGTCCGCCTCCGCGCGCTCCCACGACCCGGCCAAGGACGCCGCCAAGGACGCGGCGAAGCTCTCCAGGAAGCTGGTGCGCGAGGCATCGGCCGGCGACGCCTACCGGCATCTGGAGAAGTTCCAGGCCATCGCGGACTCGGCCAACGGCAACAGGGCGGCCGGCACGCTCGGCCACGACGCCTCCGCGGCGTATGTGTACAGCCAGCTGAAGAAGGCCGGTTACCAGGTCTCGTACCACACGTTCGACATCACCTATATCGAGACGCTCGCCGAGAAGCTCAGGGTCACCGCTCCGACGCCGCGCGACATCGCGATCACCGCCATGTCCTACACGACGTCCACCAAGGAGGGCGGCATCGCGGCCGACCTCGCCGCCGTGCCGGTCGACGCGACCACGGGCTGCGAGCCGGCCGACTACGCCGTCGGCGCCTTCACCGGCAAGATCGCGCTGATCCAGCGCGGCGGCTGCGACTTCGCGACGAAGCAGAAGGAGGCGGCGGCGGCAGGCGCGGTCGCCGCGATCATCTACAACAACACCGAGGGCGCGCTCAGCGGAACGCTCGGCGGCCCGGACGCCGGGAAGATCCCCACGGGCGGCATCACGCGGGCCGAGGGCCAGGCCCTCGCCGCCGAGGCCGCCAAGGGCGCGGTGAAGGTCTCCCTGGACATCCGCCAGCTCCAGGAGAAGCGCACCACCCGCAATGTGGTCGCCGAGACCAAGGGCGGCAGGGCGGACCGGACCGTGATGCTCGGCTCCCACCTGGACTCCGTCACCGAGGGCCCCGGCATCAACGACAACGGCTCCGGTTCCGCCGGGCTGTTGGAGGTCGCCCTCAAGCTCGCCAAGACGCATGACAAGCCGGCCAACAAGGTGCGCTTCGCCTGGTGGTCGGCGGAGGAACTGGGCCTGCTCGGCGCCGAGGCGTATGTCAACGGCCTCACCGCCGCACAGCGCGCGGACATCGCGCTCTACCTCAACTTCGACATGATCGCCTCGCCGAACTTCGCTCAGTTCGTGTACGACGGCGACGACTCGGACGGCGTGGGCGCGGGCCCCGGGCCCGAGGGCTCCGCCCAGTTGGAGAAGGGCATCACCGACTTCCTCGACAGCAAGGGGATTCCGCACGAGGGCACGGACTTCGACGGCCGCTCCGACTACGGGCCGTTCATCGACGCGGGCATCCCGTCCGGCGGCACCTTCACCGGCGCCGAGGGCATCAAGTCCGAGGCACAGGCGACCAAGTACGGCGGCCAGGCCGGTATCGCGTACGACAGGTGCTACCACTCGGCCTGCGACGACCTCTCGAACATCAATATGAAGGCGTTCGGCATTAACATCGATGTGATCGCCAACGCCGTGGGCACCTACGCTCACGATCTGAGTTCGGTGACCAAGCCGGCGGCCACGGCCGAAGCGGCGCCGATCCCGCTCAAGCGCGGCGAGACCGAAACCGTTTCGCACTCCCGCGGCCACACGCCCACCGCGTAAAGGAGAGGCCCGACAGCACGGCGTAACGGAGAGACCGACAGCACGGCGCGCACCCCATTGCGTTCAGGCGATGGGGTGCGCGGCGGTTCTGGCGCCGGAAACGAAGGTGGAGAAAACAGCTCTGCTGAACACAAGGACCGGGCCTTCGGTATTCTTGCTGTCACGTACGGGGATAATGCCCGGGATACCGGTGCCTATTTCCACGCAGTTTCCGCTGTTGTCGCCGCTGTAACTGCTCTTTACCCACGTTGTCGCTCTGAAATCGCGATTCATCATGGTGGCCGTACCCTTCCATCGCGTCATTGAGCAACGCGGCAGACTCGGAGGCGGACAGCGCATCCGCCCTCAGAACAGCATAGGTCTGTGCATGACGGCCGGTAACTTCCGGATCGTCGCTGAAGTGCCCGCGGTCAAGCGATTCCGAGTACACCCAGACATGGCCATCCGAGAGGGTGATCAGAGACATGGACGTATTGGGACGCCAAATACCCGGGACACCCGCCGGGGCGACTTGGACACGGATGTTCGGCTGCTTTCCCACGCGCAGCAGATGTGCGCACTGATCCCGCATGACGGCCGCGCTGCCGACCGTGTTCCGGATGCAGCTCTCATCCAGGACCATGAGCAGAAGCGGCCCCTCGGGAGAGAGAAACCTGTGCTGTCTGCTGAGCCGCGCGCGTACGCGCCTCTCCAGCTCGTCCCCGCCGGCCCGGCGCGAGAGCAACGCGCGGGCGTAGTCCTCGGTCTGGAGCAGCCCCGGCATCATCTGGGTCTGGTACTCACGGAGCGCCGTCGCCTCCGCGTCCATGGCGGCACGGCGCTTGAACCAGTCCGGATGGTCCACTTCCGGATACCAGTCGATCTTGTGCCAGAGCTTCTGCAGGATGCCGCCGGTACGCAACACGATGTCGCACGTCTCAGCGAATTTCTCGTCAGGAACACGTGTTCCGGCTTCCACACGGGCAACGTAGGAGCGATCGCAGGGGACTTCGCCAGCCAGTGCTATTTGCGTAACACCTATGGACTCACGGCAGTGCTTCAGAACTTCGCCGAAGACATCGGCCGTGCTGGCGCCTTTCTCCCCGCCCCCTGCGTTGCGTCGGCCCATGGCCGCTCCCCTCATGTCATGTGACAGATCTCGACTGGAACGCGGGCGACGTTGTGCGCCCGCCCTGTGCAACGCAACCCTTGTCCTGTGCAACGTAGTTGCATCGCCCCGAGGACGACAATGCGCGAGGAATCGAACTCAATGACACACCGTCCCCCTGAATTGGAGGCCGTGGTCCTCGGCACGACTATGCTCCGGCGCCGCCGGGCGGAACAACTACCCGCCGAAGCAGGTGAATTGCACGAGCCGGTTTATTATCGAGTATCCCTCGGAGGGCATCAGAACACGGCGCATGGAAAGGTGACGTGATGCCCAGGGCAACCTTGACCACCGTGCTGCTCTCAAAGACGGACTGCTGGTACTGCGAATCCTGCTGGATAAACAGCGTGGAGGCGGCACGCACCACTCAGGACGGCTGTATGGACCTGCTGTGCCTCGGGTGTGCCGAGGCGAATTTCCCGAGGCGCGTGGATATCTTTCCGCCGTTCGGAATCTTCGGGCTCTCGAACCGCAGAGCACGAACGAGCAATGGAAAGCACGCGAAACCGGGCGGCCCCAAATTACCCCCCGATCCGGGCCCGCATCCGCCGCCGAACCCGCGCCCGCAGTCCCCGCCGGGGACCCCGCCCGTCTGACGCCGTCCGTCTGGCGGAGTGAGTCGCTGTCGCCCGCCTCACCGGACCCCTTTCGAGCGAATCGGCGGCGTGCCTCGGCCGCCGACGGCCGCGCTCCCGGGGGGCGCGGGCACCGGAGGGGTTGGTTCCACTCACGCTTCACGCCCCCTTTGCCACTGAATGTGACCTTTGAAGTCGGGCACCATGGCTGCGCCCGGAGCCGGTCGCCCGGTAGGCTTTCCGTGTGATCTTCAAGCGCATCGGTAACGGGCGGCCGTATCCCGACCACGGCCGGGAAAGCACCCGGCAGTGGGCGGATGTCGCGCCGCGCCCGGTCCGCCTCGATCAGCTCGTGACCACGAAGGGTCAATTGGACCTGGAGACGCTGCTCGCCGAGGACTCGACTTTCTATGGGGACCTCTTCGCCCATGTCGTGAAGTGGCAGGGCGATCTCTATCTGGAGGACGGCCTGCACCGCGCCGTGCGCGCCGCGCTCCAGCAGCGTCAGGTGCTGCACGCCCGCGTGCTGGAGCTGGATCCGCGCTGATCGTGCCCGTAGGTACGGACATCGTGCCCATAGGTGCGGACATCGTGTCCGTAGGTACCGACATCGCGCCCATAGGTGCGGACGGGGTCCGGACCCGCATGGACAGGGCCCGGATCCGTAGGGACACGGTCCGGCGGAGAGGGCTCCGGCGGGGTCGGCTCTTCGGGCGCTGAGCCTTTCGGGGCCTTTCACCACCCGGACCGCCCAACCAGTTGATCATTTAGTAGGAAACACCACCGGCGCACACTACGCTGCGGCCATGAGCATGCTGACTCCCCCCGGCATGGGCGGAAAGTACCGCATTACGGGCAACAAATACCCGCGCATGCGCCGCCCCCGTCATCGTCGCAGGATCGTGCTCGCGGCCGTCGCATCCGTCGTTGCCCTCGGCCTGGCCGGCTGGGGAACGCTGCAGCTCATCGACGTCTTCACGGGGGGCGGCACGAAAAGCGCCGCCGCCGCCGGGAAGTCCGGCTGCAAGCACTCGTCCGAGCCCGTCAAGGCGCTCCCCAAGCCCGGCCAGATCACGGTCAACGTCTACAACGCGACCCCGCGAGGCGGACTCGCCCAGACCACCGCCGACGAGCTGAAGAAACGCGGCTTCGTCATCGGCAAGGTGGGCAACGCCCCCGCCGCGTACGACAAGAAGGTCCCCGGCACCGGGATACTGCTCGGCGCGCTGAGGCCCGAGGACGGTTTCTTCACCGTCCTGGGCGCCCAGCTGAAGGGGGCCACGTCGAAGACCGACTCCCGTAAGACACCGGATGTCGATCTGATCCTCGGCGCGGCCTTCGAGGCACTGACCGACCAGAAGGACGCCGATCAGGCCCTGGCCACCCAGTCGAGCGCCGCGTCGGATCCCGCCTGCGGGGATCTGGGGGCGGCCCCGAAGAACTGACCGTCACGCCGCCTTCCTTCGGGGCCCGGTTCGCCTGCCGCGCGGACCGGGCCCCGACGCGGACCGGGCCCCGACGCGGACCAGGCCCCTGACGCGAACCGGGTCCCCGACACGAACCGGGTCCCGATGCGATCCGGGTCCCCGGCGGATGCCCTACTCGGCCGTCCCGTACATACGGTCGCCCGCGTCGCCCAGGCCCGGGACGATGTAGCCGTTCTCGTTGAGGCGCTCGTCCACCGCCGCCGTGACGACCGTCACCGGCGTACCCGCGAGCTCGCGCTCCATCACCTCGACGCCCTCGGGCGCCGCGAGCAGCACGACCGCGGTCACATCGTCCGCGCCGCGCTTGATCAGCTCACGGATCGCCGCGACCAGCGTGCCGCCGGTCGCCAGCATGGGGTCGAGCACGTACACCTGGCGTCCCGAGAGGTCCTCGGGCATGCGGTTCGCGTAGGTGGACGCCTGAAGGGTCTCCTCGTCGCGGATCATCCCGAGGAAGCCCACCTCCGCGGTCGGCAACAGCCGCACCATGCCGTCGAGCATGCCGAGCCCGGCCCGGAGGATCGGGACCACCAGGGGGCGCGGGTACGAGAGCTTCACGCCCGTCGTGCCGGTCACCGGTGTCTGGATGTCGACCTGTTCCGTCCTTACGTCCCGGGTGGCCTCGTACGCGAGCAGGGTGACCAGTTCGTCGGCGAGGCGCCGGAAGGTCGGGGAGTCGGTGCGCCGATCGCGCAGCGTGGTGAGTTTGTGCGCCACCAGCGGGTGGTCGACGACATGAATCCGCATGGCGACACAGTAACCGGGGGCCAAGGCTGTACGCGCTGCCACCGCCCGGTCGGCATCAACCCCGGTCAGTGAGGGAAGGTGTCAGAAGGTCGGCCCCGGTACACCGCGGAGCTGAGTACGCAGCCTGAGGTGGTGACGCAGCCATGGCGGACGAGGATCGGGAAGGCCGGGATCAGCGTTCCGACGAGGCCGAGGCGACGGCGGAGGCCGAGGCCCGGGAAGCGGACGAGGCCTGGGCGGAGACCCCGGCGGACGCCCGGGAGAGCGAGGCCGAGCGCCGTCGGCGGCGCGCGCAGTTCCTGCGGGAGCTGAACGAGGCGAAGGCGCTGCGCGAGCGCGTAAAACCCCGGCAGGCCCGCGCCGCGCGGATGCGCCAGCAGATGCGGATGCGTACGTTCCGGTGGTGACCGGCCGGTAGCCGCGCCCGGCGCGCGACGTACGTCATGTCCATCCCGCATGCTCATGGAAGGCATCCGGCGCCCGGAGCCGAACAGGGGCCTAATAAAATGGCCCGACGACGCAACGGTGGAAGACCTCTCGCGATGCGTTCGTTTCTGCCACGATTCCGAGTGGGCGGGGCAGATCAGCGCACCGCCGGATCGTCACACCTCTGACCAGTGGGAGAGTCACGGTGTACTTCGCCGCACTGCTCGCGCGCACCGAAGACGGGTGGGAAGCGAGCGACACAGAGCTCGACGATGTGGAGACCTTGTCGGACCTGACCGACTTGGCCCGAGAAGCCTCGGTGGACGAGGACACGGTGCTCGTGTTCATCGAGCAGGAGGATGCCTGGTTCGGCATCCTCCGCGTGGAGGGCGAGGAAGATCCTCGCATCTACGTCTCCGACGCGGCCGCGGCCGCACGCTCCTCGTACGGGGAGATCCTCATTGATGAACTGCTCGGCAGGGACGAAGACGACCCGGCCGACGACTTGGACACGCTGGACCTCGACGGTACGGAGGACGGCGAACCGGACGAGAACGACGAGGAGGAAGAGGACATCCCCGTGAAGGACGGGGAGACCGTGCCCGCGGGAGCCGTCGGCGACCGCGAGATTCTCAGCGACCTCGGCCTGTCCGAGGCCGATCTGCTGGCCCTGGATTCGGACGCGATGGCCGAGATCGCGGAGGCTCTGGGAGCCGCCGAGGTGCTGGAGACCGTCCGATAGTGATCCGGCACGACCCCGCGCCCGACCCGGTACGCGCACCGTGGCAGGCGGCCATGAGGCTTGCCCTGGAGGAGGCGGCACGGGCTGCCCTGTCCGGTGATGTGCCGGTCGGCGCCGTCGTGCTGTCCCCGGACGGCACGGTGCTCGCCGCGGGCCACAACGAACGCGAGGCCACGGGCGACCCGACGGCACATGCGGAGATCCTGGCGATCCGCAGGGCCGCCGGGAAGCTCGGAGCCTGGCGACTGACGGATTGCACGCTGGTGGTGACCCTGGAGCCGTGCACGATGTGCGCGGGCGCGATCGTCCAGTCCCGGCTGGACCGGGTGGTGTTCGGCGCACTCGACGAGAAGGCGGGAGCCGCCGGCTCGCTCTGGGACGTCGTACGCGACCGACGGCTCAACCATCGGCCCGAGGTGATCCACGGCGTACTCGCGGAGGACTGCTCCGACCTGCTGACGTCGTTCTTCCGCGACCGCTGACGGGCCGTCGGGCAGCCGCTGCCCAGCCGTCGGGCCTCTTCGGGCGGCACTCGGGATACCGATTTCGGAGCACGGCCCACCTTGGGCTAAGCTCTCTCTCGGTAGCGTGTCCGAGCGGCCGAAGGAGCTCGCCTCGAAAGCGAGTGTGGGGAAACTCACCGAGGGTTCAAATCCCTCCGCTACCGCTCTAGGGGACCGCCCTCGACCTGCGAAAACAGGTCGGGGGCGGTTCTTTGTGCTCCTCGTCTCCACCGCTCGACAGCATCGTGCTCGTGCCGGAGGCCCGTCCGCTGTGCTCCACGGAGTAGGCCGGAGCGGAAAGCCTCCCGGCTCGTCCGTCCGCGGAGGACGGCCCCGCCCGCAGAGGACGACTGAGCGGCTGACGTACCGGACCAGCCGGACGGACCGCACGCCGCCGTCGCGCGCCGCCGTCGCGGACCGCGGCGAAGCAGCGGAGGTCACATGGGCGGTGAGGAACGATTCTCCGGGTGAACACGTGGCGCTTTCATCGTCCGTGCGCGGGACCGCCACTGTGGCCGGGGCCGAACACCGGCCATGGATGATCCTTTTGCTCTGAGTCCCGTGAACCGAGCCAGAACATCCGATGCGTCTCGCGGAGGGCGGCCGGAAAGGCCAAGTAGGCGGCGGCGTACGGTCGGTCGGCGCCGGCTGGCCTTGTGGGCCTTGGTGGTCGAGGCGCTCCGATGGTTCCGCTCGGTCGTCTGGTCAGCGGTCTGCCCAGTCCGGCGCCCACACGTCGGGCGGGGTTAGCGGGCCTGTGGTGCGCAGATGGTCGCGTAGCGCGGTCAGCACGGGGTGCTGGTCTCCATTGCGGAACAGCAGCACGTGCGGGTAGACCGGGGTCGGGTCGTGCAATGGGATGCGGCGTAGGTCGTGGGTCTGGGGCCACAGGTACCGGTCCCCGCTGCCGACGAGGGTGGCCAGCGAGGCCGAGTCGGCCAGCGCGTCCATCAGGGCCTCGTCACCGAAGTTGGGGCCGAGCGCGTCGATGCTCAGGCCGAAGGCCCTGGACAGCGCCTGGTAGAACGCCGCCCACTCCGTGCCCGGCCTGATCCCGGGGATCCAGATGCGGTGGCCCGCCAGGTCCGCAGGACTGATCCGGGGCGCGTCAGCCATCGGGTGGCCGGGTCCGACCAGGAGCTCCAGGGGTGCGTCCAGGAGTCGTTCGGCGCTGATCCCGGCCGGGACCTGGTCTGCCGGCAGGGCACGGAAAGTCGCGTCGACGGTCCCTTCGAGCACCGCCTGGGCGGCCTGGGCGGCGTTCTCCTTGCTCAGCGTGACCGTGTCCAGGTCCGTCTCGGGGTGGGAGCGGTAGAACCGGTAGACGGCCTGGGCCGGGGAGATGCGCCGGTTGAGGACATCGACGCGCAAGGGACGGCTGCCGGGGCGCACGGCCTGTTCGGCCTGCTCGATGACCGCCAGGACCTTCTTGGCGTGCGGCAGGAAGACCTGCCCGTCCAGGCTCGGCCGGGAGCCTCGGGAGGTCCGCACCAGGAGCGTGACCTCGATGTGCCTCTCCAGGGCCGCGATCCGCTTGGAGACCGCCTGCTGGCTGATTCCCAGCTTGTCGGCAGCAGCCTGGAACTGGCCGGTCTCGGCGACGGCCACGAACGTCCGCAGCGCTTCAGCATCCACGCTTCGACCCTACTTCGACAACCATTGGTTGTGTCTGGCGGGGTGCAGGGTTGTTTGATCGAGTGTTCTGCGCGGTGGTGGGATAAGCACATGTCTACCCGTACAGAGCAGGTCATGTATGTCCAGACGCCTGAGTTCGCGCGTCATGCGGAGCGGATCGTGGAGGTGACCGATGCGACGTCCCGACTGAACGTGCTTCCGTTCAGCGACAGCGAAGGTCGCGCGGAACTACTTTCTGTTGTGTTCGGTGGCCCGCTGTCGGAGTCGGTGACGATCTACCCGCCGTTCTTCACCGAGTACGGGCTCAACACGGCATTCGGGGAGAACGTCTTCGTCAACCAGGGATGCACCTTCATGGACAAGGGAGGCATCCGTATCGGCAACGGCGTCATGATCGCCCCAAAGGTCAGCCTCATCACCGGAGGCCATCCACTGCCCCTGGCCGAGCGCCGCGAGTACCTCTCCTTCGCCCCGATCGTCATCGAGGACGATGTCTGGATCGGAACGGCTGCCGTGATCACGCAGGGGGTGACCATCGGTGCCGGTGCGGTGGTCGCTGCCGGTGCGGTGGTCACTCGTGATGTTCCCGCCGGCACCGTGGTCGCGGGAGTACCCGCCCAGGTGATCAAGACGATCGACTGAGCCCGGCCGGGCTGCCGACCGGGTGCGCAGTACCCCTGCGGTCTGATCCTGATGCCTCGTCACGCCCGGCTGACCGACCGGCAGTGGGACCGCGTCCGACCTCTGCTGCCCTCCAGTACCGGCCGTCGTGGCAGGCCGTGGTTGCCGGAGGGGGCGGACGACGCGCGGCGGCTGATGGTGTTCCTTGCCGCCGCGCACGATGCCGGGAAGGCCACCCCCGCATTCGCGTGCCAGGTCGAAGGTCTCGCCGACCGTATGCGTGGAGCCGGTCCGGACATGCCGTATCAGAAGCAGTTCGGCACCGACCGGCGGCTGGCTCCGCATGGACTGGCGGGGCAACTCCTGCTCCAGGAATGGCTTTCCGAGCGGTTCGGGCTGGCGGGCAGGGTCGCCGGCCAAGGAAGTCACCGCGCTCGTCGAGGACCTCCCCGAGCAACGCCGCGACGAGTAGGGGACAGGCCTCAACGCTGCCCGGGTAGCGGCTGTTACCGGGCGCCAGGTCACGGCTGCTGGAATGCGACCTCAGGATGTGTGGGCGTGGGGCCATTGAGGAGCGGCTGCGATATGCCCCGCAGGTGAAGGTCGAAGAAGGCTGACACGTAGTCGCGGGTGATGCGCCACCCGCGTTCTCCGGACAGCGGTACGGCAGGGTCCGACAGGCCCAACTGGTCGGCCAGATACGGCAGGTCCGTGAAGGAGAAGTGTTCGGCGCCGGCCACGGTCAGCCAGCGTTTCCAGCCGTTCAGGTGTTTCCACGCCTCAGGCCAGTCGGTTGCCGGGCTGTTGGGGCTGTGGGTGGACTCGGCGCCGAGCATCATGAACGGGCGCCCGCCGAGCCCTGCCGCAGCAGGGTGCAGAAAGAAGTCACCGTCCAGGTCAAACCCCGCCCGCACACGACCGTCGGCGGCCATGGTTGCCACCGCGGTCGCACCCCCGATCGAATGCCCGCCGATTCCGATCCTGCTCGGGTCGATCACACGGGACAGCACCCCGGCCTGTCGGCCGCTGGTCAACTCGCTGATCACGAAGGACATGTCCGTGGCCCGGCCGCGCACGACCGCCGCCTGCTCCTCTGGAGTGTCGACCCGTTCACAGGCCACACAGGTCAGCATCCGGCCCCCGGGGAATGCAGTGCCGACGGATTCGTACGCGTGGTCCACCGAGGCGACGACGTAGCCGCGACTCGCGAGATCGTCAGCGAGCGAGGTCAGTGTGGTGCGCGGCATCGAGAAGCCCGGGGAGAGCAGCACCAGGGGGAAACGCCCTGGCGCCGGGCGAGTGCCCACGTACGCGTGGGTACGCGCCCCGGCAACCGTTTCGGAGGGCACGACACCGCCGAGTCCCCTCGCCTCCAGAAGGACTTGCGCCTCCTCGTCGGTCATGTATGCCGCCGGCAATCCACTCGCCGAGCGTGCCGGGTAGGACACCGTCACCATCAGCTCCCGGTTACCGGCCGCCGGCACCCATGGATCGGTGCGGTTCCGGTCGACCAGGTGCAGGGTGCGGCGGCCCACGGGGTACGGACCGGTGGAGGACGGTAGTTCCAACCCGCTGCTGTACAGGACTTGGGGCGCGGCCTGCGCGGCCTGCGCGGCGTTGGCGGAGGCGGCCGATGTGGCGCCCAACAGGGGCGCGGACAGGGCCAGGGTGAGCAGAGTGGCCACAGTAGCCCTGCGACGTCTGGAGATCATGCAGTCGAAGCTAGGCCCTGGTTTTCCACAACACGTCCGGCTCCAGGGTTACTTGGTCGTACCCCTGTCGGCGGATCCCGTCAGACCCCGGTATCACACAGATGAGGGCGGGGTCTGCACAGTCGATCTACACACCAGCATCGAGGAACCCATCTGCCTGACTCCCCAAAAGCGGAGGTCTCGTCCGAGTTCTGAAGGTCTGACCCGCAGGAATCCGGGAACCCACGCGCTTCCGGCCGCACCGACAGCACGGCATCGCTGGTGGACCCCGCGCGTGTCGGGTTGGTCCCGGGCCGGCAGCGGGATCTTGGCCGAGGACCCGGCCTCGGCCACGGGCGGTTCACCCGGTCCATGCGGCCAATAGTGCCGCCGCCCGTCGAGGGACGGGGTGGTCGGAGCGGCCGAGTTGTTCGGCGGCTCGCAGGACTTCGGCGAGGATGTCCGGGTCGTGGGCCTGGACCCCGAGGACCAGGAGTGCGTCGAGTCGGCCGGCCCAGGCCGCCCGGATGGCGGCGGGGGCGGTGGCGGCGGTCGTGGAGACCTCGTGGGCCCAGGCGCGCACGCGGGCGGGATCCGCGGACGGCGTCAGGGGGCCGCCGGGGCTCTGTGCGGGACGCCTCCGGTCTCTGCGTACGGTGGCCGCCAGGGCCGCCGCGGTCGTCGTGTGGTAGCAGGTACCGAAGAGGTACGCGGTGGCCTTGTCGCCCTGGAGACCGGCCAGGACCTCGGGGCGGTGCACGGGGCCGGGCACGGCACCGTCCGGCCGGGCCGCGCGGGCCAGCGCGTTCCAGCCCTCTCCCGGGAGCGGGTCCACGACGGGCCCTTCGCCCAGGGCCGCCTCGCACAGCAGCATCTCGGCCAGGAGGTCCAGGCTGCCGCGGGCCAGGTGCACGCCGAGCAGGACGCGTACGGTCTCGCGGAGGCGGGCCGTCGGCTCGGGCCCGCCGAGATCGAGGGGCTGGTGGCCGAAGTCCGTCGCGTAGAAGACGACATGGGTCAGGGCGTAGGTCTCGCTCTCGCTCAACTGGAGGACGTCCGGGTCCAGTGCGGCGATGCTCTCGCGATGGAGCGCGCGGGCCTCGGGCAGGCACGGCGGGGCGGTGAATCCGCCGCGGTCCACGAAGTAACGCAGTTCGATCCGGTTGAGCACCGGCTTGTACGGCTGGGCGTGGGCGCCCGCGTCCGCCGCGAGCAGCGCCTGACATGCCGCGCGGGTCTCGGCGCGGGGGCGTCCCAGCAGTTCCAGCAGGGCGATCAGATTGAGGTGGTACGGGAAGAAGGCGTCGCCTGTGCGCAGTCCGCGCGTGAAGGACACGTCGGAGGCGGCCCGTTCGGCGAGGTCGAGGGCGCCTGTCGCGAGCGGGGCATCCTTGGTGAGGACGCCCGCGCGGGCCAGGACCCGGACCAGGCCGAGGAGTTCGAGGAGCGGGCCTGGGCGGAAGGGGCGGCGGGGCAGGAACTCCTCCCACCGCTCGGGCGCGAACCACTCCAGCCGGTCCTCGATCCAGCGCAGGGCGCCCGCCAGGACCTGTGTGGCCGCCTCGTCCTCGGTGAGTGAGTCGGTCGGCCGGGCGCCGCTCATCGCGCGCTCCGGACGCGCAGCACGGTCAGGACCGCGACCAGGATTCCGGCGAGGGCGCCGAGGTCCGCCCACCACGGCAGCAGACCACCGTCGCCCAGCAGGGTCTGGCGGGCCAGGTCAACGGCGTACGTCATGGGGTTGAGGTGCATGATCCAGGCCAGCCAGTCGGGGGCGTCCTGGGCGCTGAAGACCGACCCGGAGAGGAACAGCATCGGGAACATGGCCAGTTGGACGGCAGCCTGGAGCGTCTGCACCCGCTTGATGACGGTGGCCAGGCACAGCCCGATGACGCTGAACACGACCGCGGCGAGCGCGTAGGCGCCGACCGCGGCGGTGAACCGGCCCGGCGTCAGCTCGACCCCGGTCAGGGGGGCGAAGGCGAGCATCACGACGCTCTGCGCCGTCACCATGCCCGCCCCGGCGACCACCTTGCCCAGGGGCAGACAGATCCGGGGGACCGGGGCGACGAGAAGTTCGCGCAGCACGCCGTACTCGCGGTCCCAGGCGTACGTCTGGCCGGAGGCGACGCCGATCGACACGACCTGGATGGCGATGATGCCGGGGAAGACGTACGCGCTGAACGACACGGAACCGACCGAGCCGATCATGCCGTTGAAGCCGACGGCGTAGACGAGGACGAAGAAGAGGATCTGCACGCCCTGGCTGACGAGCATGCCCGGGCGCTTGACCTGCCGGAGCAGATCGCGGTGGGCGATGACGCCGATGGCGCGCAGTGCCACGGTCAGGCGGCCGTCCTCGGAGCGGGACTCTTGGGCGCCGGGCTCTTGGGCGCCGGGCTCTTGGGCGAGTCCGGGGGCGGTGGTCGTGGTCACGGCGTGCTCCCGCCTTCCTGTCGGCCGCTCTCCGGCCGGTCATCGCTCTCCGGCCGGCCGCTCTCCGACCGGTCGTCGCCCGCCGGCCGGTCGTCGCTCTCCCGTACGGCCGCGGCCGCCAAGTAGACATCGTTCATGGACGGGTGGTGGACGGCGACGGTCAGACCGGGCACGTCGAGGGCGCGCACCACCTCCGCGATCCGCGCCTCGGGATCGGCGCAGTGCACCGCGACTCCGCCGGGTTCGTGCAGGGGAGCGAAGCCCGCGGCGCGCAATTGACGGGCGGCGGCCTCGTCGTCGGCGCAGGACACCACGATGCGGGAGGAGTCCAGGCTGCTCTTGAGCCGTTCCAGGCTGCCCTGCCGGACGACCCGTCCCTGCCGCAGGATGACGATCTCGTCGGCGTACTCGGCCTCGTCCATGTAGTGGGTCGAGTACAGGACGGTGACACCCAGCCGGTCGCGCAGACGCAGCAGATCGGCCCACACGGTGGCCCGTGCGGAGGGGTCGAGACCGTTGGTGGGCTCGTCGAGGACGATCAGGCCGGGGCGGTGGAGCAGGGCGCGGGCGATCTCCACCCGCCTGGCCAGTCCGCCGGACAGCTCCTCGATCGGCTGACGACGCCGGTCGGTCAGTTCGAAAAGGTCCAGCATGAGATCGATGCGGGCGCGGGCGTCGGCCCGTTTCATGCCGAACAGCCGGGCATGGAACCACAGGTTCCGTTCCACGGAGAGTTCCTTGTCGAGGGTGCGCTCCTGGAAGACGAGGCCGAGCCGGCGGCGGGCGGCCATCGGGGCCTTCAGCACGTCGTGCCCGAAGACACGAACCGTGCCGGAGTGCGGCCGGGAGGCCGTCGACAACACGCCCAGCAGGCTTGATTTTCCGGCGCCGTTGGGGCCGAGGAGCGCGGTGATACGTCCCGGGGGAGAGCTGACCGAGACGCCGTCGACGGCACGCACCTTGCCGTAGCGCACGACGAGGCCCCTCAGCTCGAAGGCCGCCGACGCGTCGGAAGACCGGCCGGAGGACAGGTCGGAAGACCGGTCGGAAGGCAGGCCGGAAGACCGGTCGGAAGGCAGGCCGGAAGACCGGTCGGTGGACACGTCGGTGGACAAGTCGGTCGACACGTCGTTCTCCTCGATTCGCTCGGTTTCCGGAATCCGGAGGCTCAGACCAGTCCCAGCACCCGGTCCCACGGCAGTGGCCCCTCATCGACCGGCAGCAGGGACAGCGCGACTCCCGCCGCGCCCTCCAGCAGCCCCGCCGTGTCCACGGCCCGGTGCGGCACCGGTGACAGCGCGGCGGCCGGGAAGCGCATGAGGTGGCGGAAGCCGAAGGGGGCGTCCTCATCGGCACAGTCGACGACCTTGGCGGTCAACCGGTCGCGACCGGCCAGCAGTCCGGGGTCGCCGGTGGCATGCGCGACCCTGGCCACGACACGCAGCAGTCCGGCGTGGCCGTGGCAGACCGTGGCTCCCTCGATCGCCCACTTGGACTCGTCCCGCCGCAGCGCCGCGCGCAGTGCGTCGACGGCGGCGGTGCGCCAGGCCGGCCGGTCGAAGGCCGTCCCGGCGTGGAAGAGCGCGGCGGCGACGCCCGGGGCGCCGTAGCACCAGGCGGTTCTGGTGAACAGCTCGCGCGGCCGGTCGACGGCCAGTTCGTCGTCCCAGCTCGCCCGGGCCGGCCAGTACGGTCCGGCCTCGTCGTGCAGCGTCCAGCCCAGCAGCCAGTCGGCGATCCGGTGCGCGGCGTCGTGCAGGCCGGGCACCCGGTGCCCGGCGGCCCGGGCGGAGCCGAGCACCGTGAGCGGCCCGGCGATGCCGTGGGCCAGGCCCAGGTTGAAATCGCCGCGGGGATAGGTGTGCCGGTCACGTTCGCCGAGTTGGAGTGCGGCCGGTACCCACCAGCCGGGGACCTCGTGGCCGTCGACCCGGACGGGTTCGGTGAGGCGCACGAGGTGGCGCAGGGAGTCGGTCAGGGCGGACTCGACGTCGGGGCCGGTCTCGGCCGGGTCGGCCGCCGAGTCCAGGAGCAGGCGGGTGACGCCCGAGACCCCGTTGATCAGGTCGTACGCGGCCCAGTCGACACCGGTGCCGCCGCTCGCGGCCCGCTCACGGAAGACGTGCAGCCGCTCCCGCTGGTCCTCGGCGACCCAGGCGGCCAGTTTCCGGCGCAGTGCGCCGTAGTGGCCGGCCGGACCCGCGCAGCTCTGGGCGGCGGCGAGCAGTGCGGCGGGGCCGGAGAACAGTCCTCGGCTCGGCGCGGAGTTCATCGCCCGTCCCGCGGCGGCGATGTACCGGTGGGCCACCTGCCGCCAGGCCTCGTCGGTGCGGGCCAGTTCCGCGTAGAGGAGCGCGGTGCCCGGCAGGCCGTTGGCGAGGGTCATCGGCCCCCACATGACGGAGTCGTAGATGGGATCGCGGTTGTCGTCGCGGGAGGCGACGGCCGCGACGTGTGCGGGGTCGGCGAGCCGGTCGGCGACCAGCGCCACCGCCTCCCCGGCCCCAAGCGTGGCGGTGCTCATGAGGTATGGCTCCGGCGCTGGAAATTGTCCTGGACGGCGCCCCGGGCGATCCCGAGGACGGTGAGCTCGCGGGCGCTCTGGCCACCGAAGAGGCGGTTGCAGACCATGTGCAGCAAACTACCGACGACGCGGCCCTCGGGAGTGATTCCTGAGTCCCGTACGGCGTCGGCGAGTTGACGGACCGCCGCGTCCCGGGCGCGCAGGGCCGCCACGGCGGCGGCGCCGGCGGGGTCCAGGCAGGGCCAGCCGCCGTAGGGGTCGAGGGTGCGGCGCCAGTGGGCGGCCCGGCCGCGGAAGGCGGCGGGCAGGTCCCGGCGCGAGCCGGTCATGGAGAGCCAGGCCGCCGCCGCGTCGTCGCCGAAGTCCTCGGTGAGCAGGGGGTGGTGGGGCGCGGGCGGTCCGAAGGCGTGGGCCAGCGCGGCGCAGGAGAGGGCGGCGAGGTCATCGACCGTGTGGGCGTTCGCCGGGTCCTTGGCCAGACGCAGCAGGTCGAGGGCGGCCTCGCTGTCGTACTGGAAGACCTGTTCGGCGAGCCGTTGGGCGGCCGGACCGCCGTAACGCTCGGTCTCCGGGTCGTACTGGGCGACCGTGTGGCCGCGCAGCAGGCCCTGTTGGTGCCAGCGCTCCAGCAGGGCGCCGAGCGTGGGCGCTACCGAGCCCCACAGGACCTCGGGCCGGGAGCCGTGCAGGCGCAGGCGCAGGTGGTGGCCGGCCTCGTCGGTGTAGCGGATGAAGAACCAGCCGTCGGCGCCCTTCTCGGCGGCCAGCGCCACCAGTTCGGGGACGTGGCGGCGCAGCAGGTCGTCCTGGGCGCGGGCGGAGCCGTGCAGTTTGACGTACAGCCACTCACCGCCCAGGCCGTGCCTGGTACGGGTGGGCTGATGGCGTCCGGCGTACGGCTTGCGCCGGGGCAGGCCCCTCTCGCGGCGGACCAGCGGGACGACCAGTTCGAAGGTGTGCCCGGCGAGCGGGCTCTCCAGCCAGCCCTCGTACTCGCCGGGGACCTCCTGGGCGATCAGGTCGGGGTGGCGCAGCACCTGGTCGCGCAGCAGCTCGCGGTGCCAGGCGTCGCCGAGGTCGAGCAGCAGGCGCTGGTCGGCGGTGACGGCGAGGATCCGGCGCGGTACGTCCCAGGCTTCACGCCAGTCCGCGACCGCGCGGTCCCAGTCGGCGCCCCGCGCGTCCGCGGCACATGCGCGGGGTTCGTCCAGCCGCCACACGGCGCAGGCCAGCACGAATGCGCCGTACCGGACCCGGGGGACGAAGGGCGCGTCGGCCAGCGGCCCCCAGTTCCATGGCTCCCACAGCCGTTGCCCCTCCAGGCCGATCTCCCACAACAGCCGTACGGCGTTGGGGGCCTGGGCGGGCGCGCTGACCATGTTGCCCAGCACGGGCACGATCTCGCGGCCGGTGGGCAGATGGACGGCGGTGAGCCGGTCGAGGGTGGCGCCGACGCCGATGTCCGACAGGCGCAGTTCCTCCGTGCCTGACACGTCGGGCACGCCGACGCTGATGCGGCGGCCGGTGGCAGGAGTGGTGTGGGCCAGGTTGGCGGCCCTTCCCGAGCGGGTGCGGAAGGCGAGGTCGACGGCGACGGCGTCCTCCACGTGCACCGGGTTGTCCCGGTGCAGCGCGGCGAACTCGGCACGCCAGGCGGGGTGCAGGTCGGCGAACCTGGCGAAGGTCGACCCGGCGCGGTGCGACCCGGGCGAGGGCGAGAGGAAGACCCTGAAGTCCCCGTCGTCCAGGGCCTCCACCGAGCCCGCGGCGACCTGCACGGTCACCTCCGCGGAGTTGGGCAGCTCCGCCGGATCGGCGCTGTCGTGGCACAGCTCGTCGAGGTCCGCGTCACCGAGGACCGCCTCGCGCCGCCCGGCCCGCTGCGCCGCGGCCACCAGCCGGGCCATGGCCCGGTCCCGGCGTGCCGTCCGCGGGGTGTCGGGCGCGGGGCCGGGCGGCGTGTCGCCGTTGGGCCAGCCGTAACCGGCCGGGGCGCCGAGGCCCGTGGACTCGTCCAGGAGATCCAGGACCGGTACGAGGCGGTCGGCGCCGTACACGTCGAGGAACCGGCGGTGGTAGTCCCGCAGTGCGAACAGTCCCAGCTTGGGGCGGGAGAGCCGCCACATCACGTCCGTGGCACGCTCGATCACCTCCCTCACCGCATACGGCAGATGCAGGGCGCTGTCGAGGCGGGTGTCGATGTGCAGGGGGGTGTCGTCCGGCTCCACCGAGCGCGCCGTCTCCAGCAGTCGGCCGAGCCGCTCGCGCCCGGCACCGACGCCCACCGCGTCGTACGCCTGCCGCTCGCGGTCCACCGCCAGCAGCGCGGTGTGGAGGCGGCGGGTCTCCTCGGACGCCTCCGCCACGGGTGCGAGCAGGTCCAGTACATGCCGCAGTGGATCGCCGCCGTCCAGGGGCGGACGTAACCCGGTGATGAGGATCTCCTGCCGCACCAGCTCGCCGATCAGCGCCCGGATCTTCTCGACGGGTGCGCCGGGGAAGGCGTCCGCGAGGCGCCCGGCCAGTTCCCCGTACGGCAGTGGCGCCGCGGCCTCGGTCACGGCGCGCTCGACGACGGGTGTGTGGCATACGGAGACCGTGGACCGTGTCTCGCCGCCCTCGGTGAGGCGGACGCCCTGTGCGGAGGACGAGGTGAGGACCAGCCGGTTTCCGCGGACGACCAGGGCCTGGTGGGCCCGGACGGTGAGCGTGGACAGGACGGCCGGGTCCTGTTCGAGGCGGTGTCCGAGCCGGGTGAGCCACTGCATGTCGGCGTGGGTGCGGGTGCGGTGTCGCGTGCCGCGCTCCAGCTTGGCCGTGGAGTCGAACTGGCCGGTGGCCACGCCGGCGAAGAGGCCGAAGGGGGTGGGCCGGGTCCGCATCCGGATGTCGTAGCGCAGCACCGCGAGGGCGGCCCGGCGCAGCTGGCCCGCCTTGATCCCGTGCGGGCCACGCTCCGTGACACGGCGGATCATGGCGCTGAGGCTGGGTGAGGCCAGGTCGAGCGCCTCGCTCAGGGCGGGGTCGGCGTGGACCGAGCCGAGCAGGGCGGCGCAGGCGTCCAGGTCCCGGGGGCCCGCCGTGGGCAGGGGCAGGCCGGGGCCGTGCGGTGCCAGGGGCGCCCGGTACAGGAAGATGTCCCTGGCCTCGAACAGCTTCTCCGGCCGGTTCCGGTGTTCCGTCGACGATGCCCCCACGGTGTGCTCCTCCTTGTCGTCCTGCCGTTCCGGTCCGTGTGCCGGGAGAAGCCCATGGGGCGGGGCGGGCCCCCGCCCCATGGCTCCTGTCGTGTCGTGTGCCGTCAGCAGCAGTGGCTGCAGCCGGAGCCGCCGCCCTCGCTGGTGCAGCCAGGGGTGCACCACGAGACGCTGGTGATGGCAGGACCCGCGACCGACTTCTCGACGCCGATCTCCAGGTCGAGGTCGAACAGGTCCGTGTCCTTGGTGGACAGGACGGGTGCGTTGATGCTGCCCATGCGGGTACTCCTTCGCAAGAATCGGACGAATGTGTGTGAATCGCGATCCGGACATCACCGAACCATGCGCGTTCGGGGCTGGACAACAGCTCCGGACCGGAATGGCAGCGATGGCAGTCCTGTGGCAGGGGCAGCGTCGAGGGGTGCGCTGAAGGGCGCGTTTGAGGGGCGCGTTTGAGGGGGCCCAGCGCCGGTCGAGTTCCAGCCAGAATCGTCAGGAACGGCACAATCCGTGAACCGGCCCGGCGCTTTTGGATACGTATGGGGTGTGTGTCCGGACGAAGCCCTGCTCGCCGCCGTTGCCGCCGGCGACCAAACCGCCCTGCGTGTCCTCTACGAGAGGCATGCCACCGCCGTGCTCCGTCTCATCCGCAGACTCACCTCCGACCAGGGCGTGGCGGAGGAGATCCTGCAAGAGACCTGGCTCGCGGTGTGGCGCTCGGCGACCGCGTTCCGCGGCGAGTCCTCGGTCAAGGGGTGGGTGATGGGCGTGGCCAGACGGCAGGCACACAACCAACTGCGCCGCGCCCGGCCGCGGTTGACCGACCTGGCCGAGGCCAGGGACGTGCCGGATCCGGCACCGGGCGTGGAGGACCAGATCATGCGGGACGCCGAGCGCGCCGAGCTGCTGACCGCCGTGGCGGCACTGCCGGAGCATCTGCGCGAGGTGCTCACGCTGGTCCTGGTCGAGGAGCTTCCCTATCCGGAAGTGGCCACCGTGCTCGCCATCCCGGTGGGCACCGTCAAGAGCAGAATGTCCCAGGCGCGACAGCGGCTGGGCCGCATGCTCGCCGCCGGGCGGCTGGAAGGAGCGGAACGACGATGACGACAGAACACCTCACGGACGACGCCCTGGCCCGCCTGGCGCACACGGACGACGCCCTGGGCCGCCTGGCGCACACGGCACCGCGCGACCCGCTTTCCCCGGGCCACCTGGCCGGATGCGCCGACTGCCGTACCCGGATGGCGGCGTGGCGGGACATCCGGGCGGCGGTGCGGGCGGAGGCGGCGGAGCACACCGTGTCCCCGCCCTCGTTCGAGGTGCTGTTGGGGGGCGTGCTGGCGGGGGCGGAGGCACGGACCGCCGCAGGACGGGACGACGCCAACGCCGGAAACGTTCCGGCTGTCGTGCCGGGAAGCCCCGCGGCCACCGCGCCCCCCACCCCTCACATCCGCGACTCCTTGCGGACGACCTGGCAACTGGTCGTCCGACAGGCCGTGTTGATGCCGAAGAGCTGGGCGCCGCTCAGCGCGGCCGGTTTCCTGGGGGCGGCGCTGCTGGCGTCGGTGCAGGCGCACGAGCGGTTCGGGCTGCGGCTGTTCGCCGCGGTGGCGGTGCTGCTGGTGATGCTCGGTGCGCTGATGACGGCCTCGCCCCGCTGGGACCCGCGACGCGAACTGCTCGTCACCCTCCCGGTCCCGCCCACGGCCGTGTTCCTGGCCCGGCTGACGGTGGTGCTCTGCGTCGACGTGGCGCTGGCCCTGCTCTGCTCCACCCTGGTGGACGGGCCGCCCGGCTGGTCGCGGGTGGTCTCGGCCTGGCTCGGGCAGTCCCTGCTGGCCGCGTCCTGCGCCCTCGCGGTCTCGGTCAGGTTCAGCCCGGCGGCCGGGGCGGCGGCGGGCGGGACGATATGGCTGCTGGGCGTGGTGAGCGGACCCCAGGGGATCTTCACCACCCCGCTCGACGCCCTCCTCGGTCCCCTGCTGTCCACGACTCCCTGGACGCTGGCCCTGGCCGTGGCCCTCCTGGGCTGGGCCGTCGGCGCCATGCGGACCTCTCTGGACACCACCTCGCGGTAACCGGCCCGATGCGCACCCGGCGTCCACCCCCTGGGCCGTGAACCTCGGGGCGCTCCGCCGCTACGTACAGGGTGTACCGCCGCCAGGGGCCGGCGCCCCCGTAGCCGACCGCGAACGGCGGTACGCCACCCGTGCATCGGGGGCCCGACGGCCGGAAGGGAGCAGCACGCGCGAAGCCCGCCAGGGGCACGACAACGAGAAGGGAAAACGGGGGTCAGGAAGATGGTGGAGCCGTGACATGACCGCTGCGACGCGGTGGACACACGAGGCACGCCGCTGCGGGAGACAGGCCTTCCTCCTCCCTGTGATGGCGGCGCTCCTCGCCTATCTCACCAGTACGACCGGTTCCGGCGCCGGCATGCTGCTGGGCCGCTCCCTGCTGAGCTGCGCCCTGCCCGCGGCCACGGCACTGGCCTGCGCGGCCGTGGTGGCACGCGAGCAACTGCTTGAGCTGCACCTGTCGTTGCCCACCCGCTACCCGCTCGCCGTGGCCCGCCGGCTGTCCTGGCCCGTCACCGTCGCGGCCCTGGCGGCGGGGGTGCTGGTGACGCTGCTGGCCCTGACCGGGCCCCGGGAGTTCGACCCGGCGGCCGTCCTGCTGGAACTGGCGGGACTGACGGTCCTGCTCAGCGGCGGCGCGGTCTGGGCCACGGTCCGGTCCGGATCCGCCGCCCCCGCCACCGGCCTGGTCGTGGCGGCCGTCCTGGCCAAGCTGCTGCTGGTCGACCGGGTCGTGCCGGACGGGACCGCACAGGCCCTGCTCGCCCTGCCGGCCGGTGCCCTGCTCACCGTACGGGCCCTCAGGGCCCTCGAACCCGGGCGGGCGGGCGCCCGGCTCGACCGGGGCACCGCCCCGTACACCTCCGACGGGGAGACATGATGGGCGCACTGCTGTGGACTCTGCGGTACGAGGCGCTGATGGCCGCCCGCCGCAAGGTCGTCTGGGGCGCCGTGGTGCCGCTCGCCCTGCTGAGCCTGCTGCTGGCCGTCTCCTCGCCCGCCATCGTCGGGCACGCCGACGCGACCGCCAGAACAGGCGCCGCCGCGGTGCTCGTCAACACCTTCTGCACGCTCGGCGTGGGCATCGCCCTCACCGATGTGCTGCGCAGGACCCTGGAGACGCGCGGCCTGCCCGAACTGCTCACCGCCACCCCGGCCGCGGCGACGGCCCGCACCGCCGGGACCCTCACCGGTCCGCTGCTGACCGCCCTGGCCCCGGTCGCCGCGCTGTTCCTGCTGTACGGGGGAGCGGTCGCGGCCACCGAGGGCTCCCCCGCGCCGCTCGGCTCGGCGGTGCTCGCACTCCTGACCGCCGTCCTCCCGGCGGCGGCACTCGCCACGGCGCTCGGCGGGCTGCTCGGCCTGCTGATGCCGGTGGCCGTCGCGCGGGCCGTCCTGGTCATGGTCTGGCTGTGGGCCTGCCACTTCCCGCCGTCGTTCTCACCGGTGCCCACGGTCACCGGCACCGTCCTGTCACCGCTCGGCGGCTACCCGCTCGTCGCCTGGGCGCATGCCCCGGCCGTATGGGCGACCCGGGAGGGCACCGGAGCCCTCCGCCCCGCCGTGAGCGACACCACCGCGCTGCTGAACCTCGCCCTCGTCCTCGCGACGGCCCTGGCCTGTCACGCGCTCGGCCACCTCGTCGCCCGTATCCGACGACACGGAGCATCATGAACATCACCACGGAGCAGCTGACCAAGGTCTACCGTGGCGGACGCCGTGCGCTGGACGCTGTCGATCTGCACGTCGACAGCGGTACCGTCGGCCTGCTGGGCGCCAACGGGGCGGGAAAGACGACCCTGTTGCGCATCCTCACCGGCGTCCTGCGGCCTACCTCGGGCCGGGTCACGGTCGCCGGCCACGACCTCTCGACAACCGCGGGCCTCACCGCCGCCAAACGCTCCCTGGGCTACCTGCCGCAGGAGCTGTCCCTCTACCCCGACCTGACGGCACGCGAGTTCCTCGACTACATCGCTGTGCTCAAAGGCATCCACGACAAGCGGGAACGCCGCCGCCAGGTGGCGGAGCGGCTCGCCGAAGTCGGCCTGGAGGACCGGGCGTCCGAGCGACTCGCCGGCCACTCCGGCGGCATGAGACGGCGTATCGGCATCGCGCAGGCCCTGCTGGGCAACCCGTCCGTACTGATCGTGGACGAGCCGACCACCGGCCTCGACCCGCACGAACGGATGCGCTTTCGCGCCCTGCTCGCCGGACTCGGCGGCGGTCGCACCGTCCTGCTCTCCACCCACATCCTCGACGACGTGGCCCAGACCTGCTCGGACGTGGCCGTACTCGCCTCCGGCCGGCTGGTCTTCCACGACACCACCGCCGCGCTGGTCAGCCAGGCCGCGGGCCACACGTACGTCGTCCGGGCGGGCGGTCCGGGGGCCGGACCGCCCCCGGGCGCACAGGTGGTCAGCGCGGTCAACACGGCCGGGGAGGCCGAGTACCGCATCGTCACCGCCACGCCGGCGCCCGACGCCCGCCCGGTCGAGCCGTCCTTGGAGGACGGCTACGCCGCACTGCTCGCCGCCGACAGCACCACCCGAGACAACCGCACGCTCCGAGACGAAATGACCGACACATGATCGCGAAAACCCGAACCCGCACCACCGTCACCGCGTCCGCACTCACCGGCCTGATCCTGCTGGCGCTCACCGCCTGCTCGGGCTCCGGTCGCAGCGACCCGGCCACCGGGGATCCGGTACCGCTGCCCAGCCCGACCACCACGAAGCAGGCGATGAGCGAGAAGAACCTCGGCTACATGTGGCCGCTGAACGTCGATCACGGCACCGCCGAGTGCCGCGACGGCGACCAGGCTGTCTTCACCGTCCCCGACGGCACCACCTACGCGCTCAACGACCGTGCCCGGGAAGCGGGGTACGCGGACATCGATTCGGTGCGCGCCTCCGGCGACGGAGGCGGCAAGGTGAGTATCGGTGTCCTGCTCAGCCGAACCATGAAACTCTGCCGACCCGCCTGACCAGCTGACTCCGCCGGCCCGCCTGACCAGCCGACCGGCACACGGACAAGACCACCGCGACGACCAGACCACCGCGACGACTAGACGACCGCGCCGCCACGACCGACGACCGCGACGAACAAGAGGGATCCACAACACACGGGGGAAGAACGCAGTGCACGAGTCCCAGCCTTTTCATGTATTGGTCCATGCCGGCCTCAGGAGTCACTTCGACTCGGCGGGTTCGGCGGACTCACCGTTCGAGACGCTCCGCCGCAGCCTTGACCACGTCGACTTCGTGGACGAAGAGGAACTGAACGCTTCCGGTGGGCTCAGCCTGCCGGTGCTGCTACCGGTCAACAGCGAGTTCCAGGCCGAGGAGCTGCGCGCTCTGCGGGTACGGCACCCGCTGTCCCTGCTCATCGCCGTCACGAACGACCTCTCGGGCCACCACACCTACTACGCCATCCGCTCCGGCGCGAACTTCGTGTTCAACGTGGCCATCGCGGGCGAGAGCCAGATCGGCATGGTGCACGCGCAACTGCGGGCCCATGCCATCACCCACGCCATCACCCACGCCGGCGTTCCGGCCACCGTCCCCGCCGACGCCCGGCCGGCCACCGTACGCGTCACCGAGCAGAGGGTCACGCGGCCCGTGGCCCTCCCCGGCCTGCTCGCGACGGAAGCCTCGACGGTCCCGGATCTGCACCGGGCCGACCGGGAGCTGGTCCGCCAGCTCCGCACGTCCATGACGGTGTCGGAGATAGCTCGCCGTCACTACTGTTCGGAGCGGTCGATGTACCGCCGCATCCGCAGGATCTACGACGAACTCGGCGTCCGGGGCCGTGCCGAACTGATCTCCGTCGTCTCGGCACCGGCCGATTCCGGTGACCGCGTCCGGTCGCAGGCCGGCTGAACGTCCCACCGCCACGGCGGGACCTGCCGAGACATGTCCACCCGGCCCTGATGCTGTCCCCGGCCCTGATGCTGTCCCCGACCCCGGGATGTCCCCGGGGCCGGAGGCGTCCCGGAAAGGGTCGGCTCCGGAGGCTGCCCTCGGGGCCGGGCGGGCGGGAAGGCAACCGTCCTGGAGAGGGTCGCCCCGGAGCGGAGGCCCGTACCGGACATGGCCGTCCCTGAAGGGGCCGTTCAGCGCACGCCCGCATCCGCGGTCTCCAGCAGCCGGAAGAACCCGGCCTCCAGATCACCGTCGGCGGCGAGCCCGGCCAGCGGACCTTCGTACTGCGTCCGCCCCGCCACCAGCACCTGCACCCGGTCACACACCTGGGCCACCTCCGCCAGCTGATGGCTGGCGATCAGTACCGCCACGCCCTCGCCGGCCAGCGACCGGATGATCCCGCGCATCTCCCGGATACCCACGGGATCGAGCCCGTTGGTCGGCTCGTCGAGGATGATCAGCCGCGGTCGCGCCAGCAGCGCCACGGCGATGCCCAGCCGCCATCGCATCCCGAGGGAGTACGCGCCGACCTTGCGGTCACGCGCCCCGGTCATCCCCACCAGGGTGAGGGCCGGCTCGATCCACTCCTTCGGGACACAGCGCAGCGAGGCGTGCAGCCGCAGCGTCTCGTCGCCCGTCAGCGTCGGCCACAGACCGGGCACCTCGATCAGCGCGCCGACCCGCGCCAGCGCCTCTCGCCCGACCGGCCCGCCGAACAGCTCGATACCGCCCGACGTGGGCCGCTGAAGACCCAGCACCGTCTTCATCAGAGTCGTCTTGCCGGCGCCGTTCGGCCCGAGCAGGCCATAGACCTCTCCCTGCGACACCGTGAGGTCCACGCCGTCGAGGGCGCGATGGGTGCCGTAGTGCTTGTGCAGCCGCCGGATGGACAGCGCGGGGGTAGCCGTCGTCGTCATGGTCAGATCTCCTTACGGCTCATGTGCGCGCTGCCGACGACCAGCAGGACCGCGGTCAGCGCGACGGCGAGGACGACGGCGAGCGGGATCGCCGACATGGCGGTCACAGGACTGCCGTCGGGCAACGGCACCCCGTTGGGCCCGATCCCGGCCAGCGGCAGCACCACCCGCATGGGCCAGGCGAACGGAACGGCGTACCAGAAGTCCTTGTCCGAGACGAGCGCTCCGCACAACAGCCCCGCGACACCCACCCCAATACTCGGGCCCGTGCCCCACATCACCGCCACCAGCACCGCCAGGGCCGTCATCGACAGCCCCACCAGCCACGGCAGATAGACCGCCGCGACCACCGTCCCCATCGCGCCGGGGAACTTTCCACTGATCATCGCGCCCAGCGACAGCATCACCAGCAGCACCGTGGAGGACACGAGACCGAGCACGCCGAGGGCGGCCACCTTGCCCATGAAGTACCGGCGGCGCGGGACGCCGTACGACAGCAGCAGCCGCCAGGCGTCCTGGTCGGCGCGGACCGTCAGCGCCGCGGCGAGCCCCGCCGTCATCGGCACCAGCACGCCCCAGAACTCCAGCGTCACATTGCGGAACACCTCGAAGGTCTGCCCGGCCTTCGCCTCGGAGGAGCCGAGCGCCCCGAGGAACAGCGGGACGGTGATGACGATCGGCGCGAGCAGGTGGTACCAGGGCACGAACCCCCGCTTGTTGCGGGCCAGTTCCGTGCCGACCACGGTCACCAGCGAGGGGTTGTCGCGCTGTCCCGCCAGGGGCGGGTGGGCCGTGTCGTACACCATGGGTCTCCTCCGGGGTCGTGGTCGCTACGACCAGTACGTAGCGGTGGAGGCCGCGTCGGTTCAGAGCTCGGTGCGGGCCCTGGGTCGTTGGCAGTCCGTGGCAGGTCCGACGGTGTGGCAGTCCTGCGGCTGCCACCTGCCGACGCACTGCCAACCCGGCTGTCAGCCACTGCGTTCGGCGGGTGCGGGTGCGAGGGTCGGAGGCGCCGCGGCCGCAAAGAACGCACGTCCCGTGCTTCACCGAATCCAGGAGGACCCCGTGAAGAAGTTCCGTACCGCGCTGACCGTGGGGGCGATGACCCTCGCGCTCGGCGGCCTCGTCGCGCCCGCCGCCTCCGCCACCGCCTTCCCCGAGGCCGCTCCGCGGGGCGGCATCTCGATCCAGCGCACCTGGTACGCGACGGTCCAGTGCCAGATTGTTCGCATCAGCGACAACAACGTCGTCGGCTACGACCGCGCGGACGGCAGCGGCAACTCCAAGCAGGCCGCGATCAACGACGCCAAGCGCAACGTCCCCGTTCCGGCCAACCACTACAAGCGCCACTGCGACGCGAAGCGCGTCTGGTAGCGTCCAAAAAGGTCGTCCGAAAAGGGCGGGAGGCGTCCGATTCGCCCCCGCCCCTTTTCATCCACTTTTTCACTTCTTCATTCACTTCAATGGGTGCCAGCAGGAAGGCCGGCGATGTCCGAAGAGCGGAGCATCTGGGAAGTGCGGCTGGGCGTGTACGCCACGCGGCAGCAGGTCGACGAGATCGAGGAGCAGATCACCAGAATCCTCTGCCCGGACCCCGACCACGCCCCGCCCTGTCCGGTCCCGTGGTCGGTCATGACGCTGCACGTGTCGGACCTGGACGACGAGGATCCGTATCCGGAGCTGGTGGAGCAGGCGAGGATCGAGCAGCCGGGTGAGGACGGGCCGAAGACCGGCGACGGATAGCCCGCGGCGATCCCCCAGGAACAGATAGGGGGACACGAGGATGCCGGCAGAAGAAAGGGCGGGTTCACCGGCACTTCCCGTGCGAGAAAAGGAGCACTGTGCCGGAAACCGCAGAAGCAAGTAAAAGCAGGCGCCGACCCGCATAACCTCCCAGTTCGGCTCCCGCGGCCCCCGCGCACGCGAGGGTTCGCCTTTCCGACCCCCACGTCTCGCCCCCAGGACACCGGTCGTCCCCGCTCGGGGCATCAGCATGGACAGGCCGAGCGGACGCCCTCTCCCGGGGGCGGAGTCGTGTGTGAGAGCGACCTCTGGGCACAGGTGTTCATACGGTTAGACTCACGCGCGACCGCACTGGGAAGACAGGGGAGGAAGCGGCGGATGGGGCAAGCGAGAAAGATAGTGCTGTACGCGGTCGCCGTCTTCGTGCTGTACACGATCATCACGTCGCCTGCCCGGGCCGCCGATCTTGTCCAGGTAGGGTTCGAGGGCATCTCCAGTGCCGCTCAGGGTGTCGGCCAGTTCATGTCCGAACTCATCAACTGACCGACGCTCGGTCACGGACCGGTCCGCGCCGCCGACCCACGCCACCGGTCCCGCGCCCCCTCCATCTTCTCCCCGCGTCCTCCAAGGAGTGCCCGTGATCCGCCACCTGGTCCTCTTCAAGCTCAATGAGGGTGTCTCGCGCGACGAGCCGCGTGTCGTCGCCGGGGTGAAGGCCTTCAAGGAGCTCGGCGGGCAGGTGCCCGAGCTGGAGGTCTGGGAGTCCGCCTGGAACATCAGCGACCGCCCGATCGCCTATGACTTCGCCATCAACGCGGCGGTCGCCGATCACGATGCGCTCCAGCGCTATCTGGACCACCCGGCGCACCAGGCGGGCGTCGCGCAGTGGCGTGAATTCGCCACCTGGGTGATCGCCGACTACGAGTTCTGAGCCTCCCCCCTCCTCGCCCCGCACCCATTCGGTGTGGGGCTTTTGGGTTTATTGCTCCATCTTGCCGTCAACACGGTTTTTTCAGGTGCTTGCACACAGTGGACATGTCTTGTGATGCTATGACCGCTTTTGACGGATGAGTTGACGTAGTCGACCGCAAAGGGGTGGCGTCACCGTGCCGGCCAGTACTACGCCTCAACTGCTGCCCCAGATCGAGACCGAGCCCCGCCCCACGTCACAGAGCCGGGGCGCGGACACCAGGGCGCTGACCCAGGTCCTCTTCGCCGAGCTGAAAGGGCTTGAGCCGGGGAGCGAGGAACACACCCGGGTGCGCGGAGCGCTCATCGAGGCGAATCTGCCGCTGGTGCGCTATGCGGCGGCCCGGTTCCGCAGCCGCAATGAGCCCATGGAGGATGTCGTCCAGGTCGGCACGATCGGTCTGATCAACGCCATCGACCGGTTCGACCCGGATCGCGGGGTTCAGTTCCCCACGTTCGCGATGCCGACCGTCGTCGGCGAGATCAAACGTTACTTTCGGGACAATGTGCGGACGGTCCATGTCCCGCGTCGACTGCACGAGCTGTGGGTACAGGTCACCGGCGCGACCGAGGACCTGACGACGGCACACGGCCGCTCCCCCACGACCGCCGAGATCGCCGATCGGCTGAAGATCTCCGAGGACGAGGTACTGGCCTGCATCGAGGCGGGGCGCTCGTACCACGCGACCTCACTGGAGGCCGCCCAGGAGGGTGACGGACTCCCGGGCCTGCTGGACAGGCTCGGTTACGAGGACCCGGCGCTGGCCGGGGTCGAGCATCGCGATCTGGTGCGGCATCTGCTCGTACAGCTGCCCGAGAGGGAGCAGCGGATCCTGATGCTGCGCTACTACAACAACCTGACACAGTCCCAGATCAGTCAGGAACTGGGGGTTTCCCAGATGCATGTGTCAAGACTTCTGGCCAGAAGCTTTGCCCGACTGCGATCCGCAAATCGGATCGAGTCGTAACCCACAGGGGTAGACCCACTTCGACTCCCTTTCGCCGCTCGAAAAGCCCCACACCCCCTCTTTCCAGGGCGGATCCAGCGCTCACTTGTCGACAAGTCACTACAGCGTGTTGCCGACATGTGACATTCTGCTGGAACCGCGTTTGCCGCACTCCCGGCTCCGGTATTCAGGTGGAGGCTGCGTTCCACCGACGGGAGCGGCCGACGCGACCGTCCGCGACCTCAAGGGGGTGGCATGTCCGTAGAACAGGGCAGCTCGAAGGTGCTCACGCTCACAAAGAGCGCTCCCGCGCCCGATGCTCTCGACCACGTGGTCCAGCCGCGTGTGTCCCAGCCGGAAGCCATCGACACCCGCACTCTGTCCCGCTCCCTGTTCCTGCGGCTCGCCGTGCTGGATCAGGACAGCCCGGAGCGCACCTACGTACGTGACACCCTCATCGAGCTGAATCTGCCGCTGGTGCGTTACGCGGCGGCCCGGTTCCGCAGCCGCAATGAGCCGATGGAGGACATCGTCCAGGTCGGCACGATCGGCCTGATCAAGGCGATCGACCGGTTCGACTGCGAACGTGGCGTGGAATTCCCGACGTTCGCGATGCCGACCGTCGTCGGCGAGATCAAACGGTTCTTCCGGGACACCTCGTGGTCGGTGCGGGTGCCGCGCCGGCTCCAGGAGCTGCGTCTCGCGCTGACGAAGGCCAGCGACGAGCTGGCACAGAAGCTGGACCGCTCGCCGACCGTCCCCGAACTCGCCGCCGTACTGGGCGTGTCGGAGGAGGACGTGGTCGATGGTCTCGCGGTCGGGAACGCGTACACCGCTTCCTCGCTGGACTCGCCCTCGCCGGAGGACGACGGCGGGGAGGGCTCGCTCGCGGACCGGCTCGGCTACGAGGACATGGCGCTTGAGGGCGTCGAGTACCGCGAGTCGCTCAAGCCGCTTCTGGCCAAACTGCCGCCCCGCGAGCGCCAGATCATCATGCTCCGGTTCTTCGCGAACATGACCCAGTCGCAGATCGGCGAAGAGGTGGGCATCTCCCAGATGCATGTCTCGCGGCTGCTGACCCGTACGCTCGCGCAGCTGCGGGAAGGGCTGATCTCGGACTGAGGCCCGCGGACCCCGCCCCTCGCCCGTTCTCGGGCGATGTCGCGGGCGGGGTTCGGAACGACCGGACCGGGTTACGGGACGGGGTTACGAGACCGGGTTATGGGACCGGGTCAGGCGAAGGCCAGCCAGGCCACCACGGCCAGGACCACGACGGCCGCGACAACGCCGACGATCACTCCGACCTTCGGCCCGCTTTCCTGGGGCGGCGCCTGTCGGCGCTGCGGCTCGCCGTCGTCGACGAACGCACGGAACATCTGGGTGCTGCCCGCGGGGTCGGGATTGCCCTCGGGGCCCTGCGGGGCATGGGGGTTGTGTGCCATACGCCAGGACCCTAGCGAACGCGCGGATCGCGTCCAACGCCGGGCCCACCACCGACTGATACGCCCCAACTGACGCACCCCAACTGACCCGCCCTCACGGACAGGGCTCGTGACAGCACGGACACCGCTCGTGACAGCCCCGCGACGGCCCCAGTGACAGCTCCGCGACAGATCCGGTGACAGCCCCGCGACAGATCCGGTGACGGCTCCGCGACAGTTCCCGCGCCGGGCATTGACCTCGGGCATGCGAAGCCTTTTGGGTTCCTTTACTCCACTCGGCCCGTTTTCGTTTGCCTGTAGCAACCAACAGCTTCTATGGTTCTATGGTTGCCCCAAGCAACAAGATGTCGGGAGGGCCCATGGCCGCAGCACAGAGTCAGTACGCGGAACTGGCCCGACAGCTCAGTGCCGTCGGCGCCGTCAAACGGGGGCTGGCGCGCATCCTGCCCGCCGAGTGCCCGGCCGGCACCGCCGCCGTACTGACCCTTCTCGACCGGCACGGCGAGATGCGGATGAGCCGCCTCGCCGAGCTGCTCGCCGTCGACATGTCGGTGAGCAGCAGGCATGTCGCACACGCCGCCGAGCGTGGCTGGATCGAGCGGTCCCCGGACCCGGCGGACAAGCGCTCACGCATCCTGCGGCTCACCCCGGCGGGCCTGGAGCTGATCAGCGAGCTCGCCCGGCGGACGACCGAGATGTTCGCACGGACGCTCGACGACTGGACCGACGACGAGGTCGGGCAGCTGGCCGCGATGTTGGAGCGGCTGCGCAACAGCTTCGGCGACTGCCGGGACTGGCGCTACCAAGACTCGTACACCCGTACACCCATGCGGCAAGAGACGTAAGACAAGGAATTCAATGGCTACGACCACACCAACGGGTGTGCGGGGCGTCCACGCCAAGCACGGGGGCGGCGCCGCCCCCGCGACCGGCGCGCCGATGTCACACCGTCAGATCATGGAGGCGCTCTCCGGGCTGCTTCTGGGCATGTTCGTCGCGATCCTCTCGTCGACGATCGTCTCCAACGCGCTGCCGGAGATCATCTCCGACCTGGGCGGCGGACAGAGCGCCTACACCTGGGTGGTGACCGCGTCGCTGCTGGCGATGACGGCGACCACGCCGCTGTGGGGCAAGCTCTCCGACCTCTTCAGCAAGAAGCTGCTGGTTCAGATAGCCCTGGTCATCTACGTCTCGGGCTCGATCGTGGCCGGCCTCTCGCAGAGCGCCGGGATGCTGATCGCCTGCCGGGTGGTCCAGGGCATCGGCGTCGGCGGTCTCTCCGCCCTCGCCCAGATAGTCATGGCCGCGATGATCGCGCCGCGCGAGCGCGGCCGGTACAGCGGCTACCTCGGCGCGACCTTCGCCGTCGCCACCGTCGGCGGCCCGCTGCTCGGCGGTGTCATCACCGACACCGCGTGGCTGGGCTGGCGCTGGTGCTTCTACGTCGGCGTCCCGTTCGCCGTCATCGCGCTGATCGTGCTCCAGAAGACCCTGAAGCTCCCGGTCATCAAGCGCGAAGGGGTCAAGGTCGACTGGTTCGGCGCCTTCTTCATCAGTGCGGCCGTCTCGCTGCTGCTGGTCTGGGTCACCTTCGCGGGTAATAAGTACGACTGGATCTCCTGGCAGACATACGCCATGGTCGGCGGGTCGGTGGTGCTCGGCGCCGCGTTCATCCTCGTCGAGTCCAAGGCACGCGAGCCGATCATCCCGCTCCGGCTCTTCCGTAACCGCACGATCACGCTGGCCTCACTGGCCTCGCTCTTCGTCGGTATCGCGATGTTCGCCGGCACGGTCTTCTTCAGCCAGTACTTCCAGCTGGCGCGCGACAAGTCGCCGACGATGTCCGGGGTCATGACCATCCCGATGATCGGTGGTCTGTTCATCTCCTCCACCGTCTCCGGCATGATCATCACCAAGACGGGGCGCTGGAAGATCTGGCTGGTCAGCGGTGGTGTGCTGGTGACGGCCGGGCTCGGGCTGCTGGGCACCCTGCGGTACGACACCCCGTACTGGCACATGGCGATCTACATGGGCCTGATGGGTCTCGGCGTCGGCATGATGATGCAGAACCTGGTCCTGTGCACACAGAACCAGGTCTCCCCGGAGGACCTCGGCGCCGCCAGCTCCACCGTCACCTTCTTCCGCTCGCTCGGCGGTGCGGTCGGTGTCTCGGCGCTGGGCGCGGTGCTCGGAAACCGGGTCACGCACTACGTCAAGGAGGGGCTGGCCGACCTCGGTCCGCAGGGTGCGGCCCTGGGCCACGGCGGCACCGGTGGCGGCGCCATCCCGAACCTGGACACGCTGCCCGCGCCGCTGCGGACGGTCATGGAGGTGGCGTACGGCCATGGCGTCGGCGATGTCTTCCTCTACTCGGCACCGGCCGCGCTGGTCGCGCTGCTGCTGACGCTTTTCATCAAGGAGGTCGCGCTGAAGTCGCGGACCGGCGGTGAGACGGCGGAGGTCGCGGCTCCCGCCGTGACGAGCACGCCGACCGCGCCGACCGCGCCCACCGAGACGAGCGGCGCGATACCGGCGCTGTCCGGAACGACGCCGTCCCTGGCGGCGACACCCGCGGCGGCAGCGGCTTCTGGAGGGACCATGACAGCCGGATCAGCCGGATCGCCCGAATTCTCGTACGCGGCGGCACCCGTGCCGGGCACCGGCGTAAGGGGTGTGGTGCTCGGTTCCGAGGGCACGCCGGTGCCCCGCGCCGCCGTCACCCTGATCTCCCTGGGCGGCCGACAGCTGGCCCGCTCGGTCGCCCAGTCCGACGGCGGCTATGTCCTGGACGCGCCGGGCGCCGGCTCGTACGTACTGATCGCCTCCGCCGACGGCTTCCAGCCGCAGGCGTCCACGGTGGTCGTCGGCGACGGACCGGTCTCGTACGACATCCTGCTCTCCGGTACGAGCGGTCTCACCGGGGCCGTGCGCGCCGCGGACGGCGGGTACCCGATCGAGGGCGCGATGGTGATCGTCACCGATGTGCGCGGCGATGTGCTGGCCACCGGAAAGTCGTCCGAGCAGGGCGAGTTCGGCTTCAGTGAGCTGGTCCCCGGATATGTGACCGTCGCGGTGAACGCGGCGGGCTTCCGTCCGCTGGCCCTGCCGGTGGAGATAGCCGGCCAGGGCGTCACGCGTGTCGAGGCCGTCCTCCTCTCCGGCGCCCTGGTCCAGGGCACGGTCAGGGCGGGCGCTGCCCGCCGCCCGGCGCATGACGCCCGGGTGACGCTGGTCGACGCGGCCGGAAACGTGGTCGCGACGGCGACGACAGGGGAGGACGGGGCGTACGCCTTCGCCGATCTGGACTCGGGCGAGTACACCGTCATCGCGACCGGCTACCCGCCGGTGGCGGGGTCCCTGACGGTCACCGGCCGCGGGGTCGACGGGCACGACATCGAACTCGCTCACCCCGGCGAGTAAGGGAAACCCCCCGAGTCGCGCGGCGCTTGTAGCGGGCGGCGCGTCGGTCGGGTGCGGAAACGGGCTCCGGTGGCGGGGGCGGCGGGCAGGGGACGGCCTGACCGCCCCCGGCCGGGGCCCGGCTCGTGATGAAACCGAGGGAGAGAGAAACGGGATGGGACTTCGCGGACAGGTACGGACGCGGGACGGCTGGGCGGTGCGACACGCGGTCGTGACCATGACCAATATGAGCGGTACGCAGGTGCTGCGGGAGAGCGTCGACGAGAACGGCGCCGTACGGACCGACGCGGAGCTGGCACCGGGTCCGTACACCGTGGTCGTGACGGCCGTCGGCTACGCGCCCGTCGCCGCCACGGCGCTGGTCACGGCGAGCGGGCGGGCCGAGGTCGGCACGGTGGTGCTGGCCAGGCAGGGCGGGGCAGAACTGCCGTCACCTGGCACCTGGAGCCTGGATCCGGCGCACTCGGCGGTGAGCGCGGTGGCGCAGCATCTGGGGATCTCCAGCGTGCGCGGGAGGTTCACGGAGTTCGGGGGACGAATCGAGATCTCGCAGGGCGCGGCAGGCGGGTATGAGGCGGCAGGCGGGTATGAGGCCGAGGCGTCGCGCGTCGACGCGGTCATCAGCGCGGCGAGCATCGACACCGGCAACGCGCTGCGGGACAAGCACCTCAAGTCGCCCGACTTCCTCGACGTGGAGCGCTTCCCGGAGATCACGTACAGCAGTACGGAGCTGACCCCGGCGGGCCCCGACCGCTGGACGGTGCACGGACTGCTGTCGCTGCACGGCGTCGTACGCGAGGTGGACCTGGACCTGAGCTACCTGGGCACCGGGCCCGACCCGTGGGGCGGGGTACGGGCCGCCTTCCGCGCGACCACGGAGCTGCACCGGGAGGACTTCGCCATGAACTACAACCAGGTGGTGCGGGCGGGGATCTCGATGATCGGGACGACGCTGCGGGTGGAGCTGGACATCCAGGCGGTACAGGGCGAGAGCGTGCCGGGCGCGTGATACCCGTGCGGCTCCCGCGACACCTGTGCGGCTGCCATGCGGCTTCTGTGCGGCTTCCCTGCGGCTGCCATGCGGCTCCCCTGCGGCTCCCCTGCGGCTCCTCTGCGACGTTCAGATGATGTCCAGGTGACTCCTGGGGACGGTGGTGCTCCGGCGAGGAGTGTGGTTCGCGGCGGGCGGGCTCCAAGGTCGTAGGCTGCGCGGCATGGCACCGAATATCGCAACGAACAAGGCCGTTGACCTCGCCGGGCTGCTGGAGTTCGTACGCCCCAGGCACCGCGCGATCCTGCTGACCACCCGTTCCGACGGCCGGCCGCAGGGCTCCCCGCTCGCCTGCGGGGTCGACGACTCGGGCCGGATCGTCGTCTCCACGTACCCCGAGCGCGCCAAGACGCGGAACGCCAAGCGGGACGAGCGGGTGAGCGTGATCGTCCTGTCGGACGACTGGAACGGTCCCTGGGTCCAGGTCGACGGTACGGCCGAGGTGATCGACTCCCCGGAGTCGGTCGAGCCGCTGGTCGAGTACTACCGGAACATCGCGGGGGAGCACCCCGACTGGGACGAGTACCGGGAGGCGATGGTGAAGCAGGGGAAGTCCATCATCCGGATCACCCCGGAACGCTGGAGTCCCCTTGCCACCGGCGGCTTCCCGGCCCGTCTCGTCTCGTAGCCGCTAGGTCCTGTCCGGTCGGACAGGACCTAGGGGCGGGTCGGCTGGGACGGCCCGGGGCGGCTTGTCCCGGCCGTCCGGTCGGGTCGGCTTGTCCCGTCCACCGGTTCAGTCGCGGGGCCCGTCCCCGCTCCGCTCGTGGGGCCCGTCCCCCGTCCCGACGCGGTGTCCCGCGGAGGACCAGTCGCGCTCCCGCATCGTCTCGATGCCGGCGATGAGGAGTTCGATCGCGAACGTGAAGTCGCGTTGGCGCATCTCCGCCACCGTATCGCCGCCGCGCGCCTCCATCAGTTCGTCCGCGCTCTCGAACGACTCCTGGTACCGCGGCTGTTCGTTGATGGCGCCCATCGCCTGATGGAAGTACTCGTCCTGGGTCAGCCCGGCGTCGGCGCAGCGCTGTACGAAGTGGCCCTCGATCGTGCCGAATCCGTACACGAACTGGAAGACCGCCGACAGCCCTCCCATCCGGCCGTGGGGCGCCAGGCCCGTCCGGTCCATGACGGTCTGGACGGCCGCCGAGAAGGCCATCGAGTGCGGACCGATGTTCAGATATCGGCCGATGAGCGGCGAGACCCAGTGGTGCCTGACCAGCACCGCACGGTAGCTGGTGGCCAGTTCGCGCAGTTGGTCGCGCCAGTCGGCGTCCTCGTCCGTCATGTCGGGGACCTTGACCTCGCCGAAGACGGAGTCCAGGGCGAGTTCGAGGAGGTCGTCCTTGGTGTCGACGTACCAGTAGAGGGACATGGCGGTCACCCCCAGCTCGGCGGCCAGCCGTCGCATGGAGAACTTCGCAGGGCCCTCCGCGTCGAGCAGCCGTACCGAGACCGCCGTGATGCGGTCGCGGTCCAGGCCGGCGGGGTGGTCCGAGCTCTCGCTTCTGCGGCCGCGGCCCGCGGGCTTGCCCTCCAGCCAAACGCTGGTACGGGTTGGCCGCTTGGCGCGATCGGCTTCCGGCACCATGGGTGAGCCTCCTCGGTTCCCGCCGGCCGGGCTTCGGCCGGACTCCACTTCTCTGCCCGGCTCAGGCCCCGGCCGGCGCAGGCCCCTGCCGTCCGCCTCCGGGGACCGGGACGACGACCGGGGCGACGACCGAGATGACGATCGGGTGTTCCGACGAGCCGGAGCCCGGACGCCTGCCGCTCTTCCGATGCTATGCCGCCCCTGACACGGAGTCCGACGGGGAGCCGGACGGCGTTTCCGACGACGCGGCGACGACGGGGGCGAATACAGGGGCGACTACAGGGGCGACGAGGCGGCTGATGGGGAGCCGCCCTGAGTTCCGGCGGAGCCCGGAGATCCCGGAGATCCCGGAGATCCCGGCGAAGGGTTCGCGCGTTCGGCCCTGCGCAGCAGCAGCGCCGCCAGCAGACCGCCCGCCAGTACGGCCACGGCCCCGACCAGCTGGCTGGTCTCCAGGCTCGACGCGAACGCGTCGGAGATGCTCAGCCGCTCCGCGTCCCCGTCCGCGGCCGCGAGCGCGGCGGGCAGCGAGGCGGCCCCCACCGCCGCCGGGACCAGCGCGGCGAAGCGGGAGTTGAGCACGGCGCCCAGGACCGCGACGCCGAGACCGTTGCCGAACTCGGCGAGCGTGCCGTTGATACCCGCGCCGACCCCCGCCTTCTCCGGCGGAATCGCGCTCATAATGGCGTTCGCCATGGCCGGCATCGAGAGGGCGACACCCGCGCCCATCACGACCAGGCCGAGCAGCATCCCGCCGTAACCATGGGCGCCGAGCACGGCGATCGCGGCGAGTCCGGCGGACACCAGGACCATGCCGAGCGCGATGGTGCCCGGCGTACCGAGCTTCCGTACGGCCAGCGCGCCGACGCCCGCGAGGTTCAGGACGATGACGCTGACCGCGAGCGGAGCCGTACGCAGACCGGCGTCCAACGGCCCGTAGCCCAGGACGAACTGGAGATGCTGGGTCAGCAGGAAGAGCGAACCGGTCATCCCGAAGGCGACCAGGACGGCTCCCGCCACCGCCCCGATGAAGCGCTGGTCGCGGAAGAAGTGCATGTCGAGCATCGGATACGGGACGCGCAGCTCCCAGAGGACGAACAGACCGAGGACGACCAGGCCGACGCAGGCCGAGAGCAGCACCTGTCCGGAGAGCCAGCCGTGGTCGGGCCCGGAGATGATCGCGTACACGACGGCCGTCATACCGATGGTGGAGAGCAGCGCGCCGAGCAGATCGGGGCGGTCGCCCTCCTTGCTCTTCGACTCCGGTACGAGCGAGGCGACGGCGATCACTCCGAGCACCGCGACCGGGATGTTGATCAGGAAGATCGCGCCCCACCAGAAGTGGTCGAGCATGGCGCCGCCGATCAGCGGACCGGCGGCGAAGCCGAGGGAGTTGACGGTCGACCAGATACCGATCGCCTTGACGCGCTCGGTGTCGTCGAACAGCTGGACCACGACAGCGAGGGTCGTGGTGATCAGCAGCGCGCCCCCGACGCCCATTCCGGCGCGGGCCGCGATCAACTGACCGCTGGTCTGGGCGAGTCCGGCGGCCAGCGAGCCGATCCCGAACAGCACGAGACCCACGATCAGCAGCTTCTTGCGGCCGTAGCGGTCGGCGGCGTTGCCCGCGGTGAGCAGCAGGCCCGACTGGACCAGGGAGTACGCGTTGATCATCCACTGGATGTCGGCGGTGGAGGCGTGCAGTTCGCGGGTGAGGGACGGGATCGCGACGCTGAGGACGGTGTTGTCGAGCAGCACGGTGAGTTGGGCGAGACAGATGACACCGAGGATCAGCCAGCGCTGCGGATGACGTGCGGGGGCGGTGTGGTGCTCGGCGGCTGTCGCCGTCATGAAGAACTCCTTGTACGGTGTACGGGAACCGTCGCCGTACACCGTACAAGAGTCCCCCTTACGCTGTATAGCGCCTTTTTCTCGCCAGGCGGGCGCCGCTGTGGGTCAGGCCTCCTGGGGTCGAGTCAGGCCTCCTGTGTGAGGTCGTAAAGGGTGGTGCCATCCACCACGACCTTCTTGAAGGTGGCCTCAACCCAGGCGGAGATCCCGGATTCGGAGCCACGTCCGCCGCCGGTCGAGACGAAGTAGTGGATCTTTCCGTCGGCGACGTACTGCCTGAACGTGGCGAGGTCCGGCGACGGGTCGGTGCCGTTGAAGCCGCCGATCGCCATGACCGGCTCCTCGGTGGCGAGTTGGTAACTGCCGGCGCTGTCGGAGCCGATGGCCGCGGCGGCCCACGTGTAGTCGGAGGCGTCCTTCTTGATCGTGGCCGCGACCTTGGAGGTGACGTCCTCGCCGTCGAAGAGACCGCCCCCGCCTCCGCCGGGCCCGCCGCCACCCTCGGGCATGCCGCCGCTCAGTCGCGGTGCCCCGGCCGGCTGACCGCCGCCGGCCGGGGACTGCCCCTGCGCCTGGCCTGCTCCCTGAGCCTGGCCCTGTGCCTGGCCCTGTGCCTGGCCCTGTGCCTGGCCCTGCCCCTGGCCCGCTGCCCGCTGGCCGGGAGGCACCATCCCTGCCTCGGCGGCGCGACCGGCGGCCCGGGGTCCACCGCCGCCGAATCCGCCGGGACCGCCCCGCGCCGAGGCCGGTCCCGCCGTGATGATCGAGCCCCGGTACGCGGTGTTGACCGTGGTCAGCGTGTACGCGAGCGGCCCGGCCAGCGAGGCCGCGACGGCGAGACCCGCCACGCCGAGCGCGAGTTTCCGTCCGAGCGCCCGTCCGAGCCTGCCCACGACGAGCAGCCCCACCGCGGCCACCAGACCGCCGATCAGGACCGCCCAGCGCAGCCACGGCACATAGTCCGGGGTCCGGCCGAGCAGTACGTACGCCCAAACCGCCGTCCCCGCCGCCGCGATCCCCAGCGTCGCCGACGCCAGGATCCCGGCGCGCTCCTCCCACAGGACGGTGACGCCCATGCCGATGACGGCCGCGATGTACGGCGCCAGTGCCACCGTGTAGTACTCGTGGAAGATTCCGGCCATGAAGCTGAAGACCGCGAGGGTCACCAGCAGCGAGCCGCCCCACACCAGGAACGCGGCGCGGGCCGTGTCCGTACGCGCGCTCCGCCGGGTCACCACGAGTCCGACGGCGAACAGCAGCAGAGCGGCGGGAAGCAGCCAGGAGATCTGGCCGCCGACGGTCTCGTTGAACATCCGGCCGATTCCGGTCTCGCCCCAGCCGCGGCCACCGCCGCCGGCCTCGCCGCCGCCTCCTCCTCCGACGCTTCCGGTCTCCTCGCCGTTGAGCCGGCCGAGACCGTTGTAGCCGAAGGTCAGCTCAAGGAAGGAGTTCGTCTGGGAGCCGCCGATGTAAGGGCGGGAGGACGCGGGCCACAGCTCCACGATCGCGACCCACCAGCCACCGGAGACCACGATCGCGAGTCCCGCCAGCGCGAGTTGACCGAGCCTGCGTCGTACGGACGTGGGCGCGCACACCGCGTACACCAGCGCCAGCGGCGGCAGGATCAGGAACGCCTGGAGCGTCTTGGTCAGGAACGCGAAGCCGATCGCGATCCCCGCCCACACCAGCCACTTTGTCCGTCCGGCCTCCAGCGCGCGGAGCACGCAGTAGACGGCGGTGGTCATCAGCAGGGCGAGCAGCGCGTCCGGGTTGTTGAAGCGGAACATCATGACGGCGACGGGCGTCAGCGCCAGCACCACGGCCGCGGTCAGTCCGGCGACGGCGCTGAAGCGGCGGCGTACGGCGGCGTACAGCACCGCTACCGTGCCGAGCCCCATCAGCACCTCGGGCACCAGGATCTGCCAGGATCCGAGCCCGAAGAGCCTCACGGACAGGGCCATCGGCCAGAGTGCGGCCGGGGGCTTGTCGACGGTGATGGAGTTCGCCGCGTCGGAGGAGCCGAAGAAGAAGGCCTTCCAGTTCTCGCTGCCCGCCTGCACGGCGGCGGAGTAGAAGGAGTTGGCGTAACCGGAATCGCTCAGATGCCACAGCTGGAGCACCCCTGCGACCAGCAGGATGGCGAGCAGGGCCGGGCGTACCCAGGCGGCGTCTTCGGCCCTGCCCCGCCAGAAGCGGAGGGCGCGGCCGGAGGCGCGACGGCTTTGCTGGGCAGCCATCGCCGGAGGGCCGTCGGGCTGAAGGATCGTGGTCATCGTGCGGTCCTTGGGTCGAGGTCGGCGGAGTCGGAAGCGGAAGCGGAAGCAGGAGCGGGAACGGTGGGGGAGGCTGTGGCTGTGGCTGTGGCGGAGGACGTGGCGGTGTCGCGGGCGGGGAAGTCGTCCGTGCGGCGCTCGGGGAAGACCCAGGCGCGCAGGAGCAGGAAGCGCAGCACCGTCGCGGCGAGGTTGGCGGCTATCAGCACGGCCAGCTCCGTGGAGTGGGAGGGGGTGCCCGTGGCCGCGTCCAGGGCCGCCAGTGAACCGCTGGTCAGGGCGAGTCCGATGGCGAAGACGACCAGGCCCTGGGCCTGGTGACGTACGGCGCGCTCGCGGCCCCTCACCCCGAAGGTGAGCCTCCGGTTGGCGGCGGTGTTGGCGATCGCGGAGACCAGCAGAGCGGCCGCGTTGGCGAGTTGTGGACTCGCCATTGATCGGAAGCCGGAGTACAGCAGAAGATAGAAGAGCGTGGACAGGGCGCCCACGAAGCAGAAGCCGACCAGTTGCCTGGCGAGTCCGCCGGGCACCCCACCGATCCGGCGGTCTCTCGGGTCATCCCCGAATGGCCTGGCCAGCCGGTCCAGAGGCAGCGCGCCCACCGCCAGTGCCCGCCCCACCCGCCAGACGCCCTTCAGATCCTCGGCCGCGGTCTTGACGATATGCACCGTGCTGTCGGGGTCGTCGATCCAGTCCACCGGGACTTCGTGGATCCGCAGTCCGGCGCGTTCGGCGAGCACGAGCATCTCTGTGTCGAAGAACCACCCGGCGTCCTCGACCATCGGCAGCAGCCGCTGGGCGACGTCACCCCGTATGGCCTTGAACCCACACTGCGCGTCGCTGAAGCGCGCGGAAAGAGAGGACTTGAGAATGAGGTTGTAGGCCCGCGAGATGAACTCGCGCTTGGGTCCGCGTACGACCCGTGACGAACGGGACAGCCGCGACCCGATCGCCAGATCCGAGTGGCCCGAGATCAGCGGCGCCACCAAGGGGAGGAGTGCGTTGAGATCCGTGGACAGATCCACGTCCATATAGGCGAGGACGGGCGCGTCGGAGTGCGACCACACGGTACGGAGCGCCCTGCCGCGGCCCTTCTGCTCCAGGCGGCAGGCGCGCACCTCCGGAATCTCCGTGTCGAGCCGGGCCGCGACCTGCGGGGTCCGGTCGGTGCTGGCGTTGTCGGCGATCGTGATGCGAAAGCTGTACGGGAAGGTGCGGGCGAGGTGTTCGTGCAGGCGCCGCACACATGGTTCGAGGTCCTGCTCCTCGTTGTAGACGGGGATCGTCACGTCAAGTACGGGGGCATCGGTCACCTCGACCGGGAGATGCTCCCGGGCCGGGAGTGTGCCCCATGAAGTGTCGGTTCGCATGGCTCGACATTCGCGAGGCGCGCTGTCACGGCAGTGTGGTGAGGCTGTGCCCCGTCTGTGAGTCACGGCCGGGCCCCGACGAGCGCTGCTGGGGCCGATGCTGATGCCGCTGTCCGGGTGAGGGGTGGCTCTGCCCCTGGCTGGGCGGGCCGGGCAGACGTACGGAGAACACGGTCCGGCCGGGGACGCTCTGCACGGTGACGGTCCCGCCGTGGGCGGTGACAACCGCTTGGACGATCGCCAGGCCGAGGCCGGTGGAGCCGGCCGCGCGGGAGCGTGACGCGTCTCCGCGCGCGAAGCGTTGGAAGACATGCGGAAGCAGTTCGGGAAGGATGCCGGGGCCGTCGTCCTGCACTTCGAGGACGACGGAAGGGCCGCCGCCCGACGACCACACATCCCACGGTCCGCCGCCCCAGTACCCGCCGTCGCTCCTGCGGACGCGTGCGGTGACGGTGGTGCCTGGCGGGGTGTGCGTACGGGCGTTGGCGAGGAGATTGACGAGCACTTGATGGAGGCGGGAGGCGTCGCCGTACACCGTGGCGGACGGCTCGTCCGGCTCGGGCAGTTCAAGGCGCCAGTGATGGTCCTGTCCGGCGGCGTGCGCGTCGCTCACCGCGTCCACGACGAGAGGGGAGAGATCAGTGCTCTCGTACGAGAGAGGGCGTCCGGCGTCGAGCCGCGCCAGCAACAGCAGATCCTCGACCAGGCCGGTCATCCGTTCCGCCTCGGCCTCGATACGGCCGAGCGCGCGCCGGGTGTCGGGGCCGGTCTCCTCGCGTCCGCGCCGGGTCAGCTCGGCGTATCCCCGGATCGAGGCGAGGGGCGTACGGAGTTCATGGCCCGCATCGGCGACGAACTGCCGTACCCGCGTCTCGCTCTCCTGCCTGGCCGCGAGCGCGGAGCCGACATGCCCCAGCATGCGGTTGAGGGCCGCGCCGACCTGTCCGACCTCGGTGCGTGGATCGGCCTCCGCGGCGGGGACCCGTACGAGCGGTGCCACCTCACCGCTGTGCAGAGGCAGTTCGGAGACCCGGGTGGCGGTCGTGGCCACGCGCCGGAGCGGTCGCAGCGCGACGCCGACGAGGGCGCTGCCCGCGATACCGGCCGCGATCAGCCCGGCGACGGTGACACAGACCTCCACGAGGACAAGGGTGTTGAGACTGTCCTGCACTTGGGCGGCCGGTATACCGACGAGGTAGGCGCCGTTGACGCCGTCGACGTACTGGATCCGGTAGTCGGCGCCGTCCGGCAGCGTGACGGTGTGGGCCGCGTCGTCGCGCGGGACGGCCGCTATGGCCGCCATCTGCGCTTCGCTGAGCGGCGTTTCGGCGACCGGCGGCCACGTGTTCTCGTTCTTCTGCAGGGCGCTCATCAGCCCCCGGCCGACGGAGCCGTCGGCCGCCAGCTCGACAGCGACCGTACCCACGGGTGCGCCGCCGCCCGTAACGACTTTCAGCGGGTCCTTGCCCTCGGGGGTGGTGTCGGATGACCGATCGCTGTCGCCGGTGCCGTTCCCGGTGCCGTCCTGCACCCCGTTCCCCGCGCCGTCCTGCGCCCCGTTCCCCGCGCCGTCCTGCGCCCCGTTCCCCGGGCCGTCCGTCGGTCCGTTCCCTGCGGCGTCCGTCGGTCCGTTCTCGCCGTTGTCCGCCGCCCTCCCTGGCGGCGGCCCCGCGGCCCGTTTGGCGACGGCCTGCACCTGCGTGTCCAACTGGTCGTACAGATACGAGCGGTAGGCGATCGTCGTGACCGCCCCGATCACCGCACCGACGATCGCGATCAGCGCGACCGCCGACACGACGAGCCGGGTCCGCAAGGACCAGCGCCGCTTCGTCGCCCCGCGCCGACGGCCCTTCATCGCGGGGCGTCCCCCGGCTCACCGGGCTTGATCAGATAGCCGGCCCCGCGCCGGGTGTGGATCATCGGCGGGCGCCCGGCGTCGATCTTCCGCCGCAGATAGGAGATATACAGCTCGACGACATTGGCCTGGCCGCCGAAGTCGTAGGACCACACCCGGTCCAGGATCTGTGCCTTGCTCAGCACCCGCCGCGGGTTACGCATCAGATAGCGCAGCAGCTCGAACTCGGTCGCGGTCAGATGGATGGACCGCCCGTCACGGGTGACGTCATGGCTGTCCTCGTCGAGCGTCAGATCCCCGACGACCAGCAACGACTCACTGCGCACAGCCGCCGCGCCGGACCGCCGGATCAGCCCGCGCAGCCGCGCCACGACCTCCTCCAGGCTGAACGGCTTGGTGACATAGTCGTCACCGCCCGCGGTCAGTCCGGCGATCCGGTCCTCCACGGAGTCCTTCGCGGTGAGGAAGAGCACGGGCACCTGCGGCAGCTCGTGACGCAGCCGCCCCAGCACCGCCAGCCCGTCCATGTCGGGCAGCATCACGTCCAGCACGACCGCGTCGGGACGGAAGTCCCGCGCCGAACGCATGGCGCCCGCGCCGTCACCGGCGCTGCGCACCTCCCAGCCCTCGTACCGCAGGGCCATGGACAGCAGCTCGGTGAGCGAGGTCTCGTCGTCGACGACAAGCACGCGGACGGGGCTCCCGTCCGGCCTGAGCATTTCGGTACGCCCCCGGGGCGAGGTGATGGTCATGCTTTTCACCCTGGGGACGACCTCTGAGATTGACCTTGTCGCTTCCTGTGAAATCCCTGAGAAACGAATACGGGCGAGAGGGGCCCGGGAGGCCGGGTCTCCCCGAACGCCGGGCCTGGAAGCCGAGCCTGGAGCCGGGCCTCCCCGAAGGCCGGCCCGGAGCCGGGCCTAGAGGCCGCGGTCGGCGATCCCGAAGAGCCGGGCCCCGTTCTCGTAACAGACCGCCCGCAGCCACGCGTCCCCCAGCTCCAGTCGCTCCAAGGCCTCCAGCTGATGAACGTACGGATAGGGGATGTTCGGGAAGTCCGTCCCCAGCAGGATCCGGTCCCCCAGATCCGCCAGCCGCGCCCTCGCCTCCCGCGGGAACGGCGCGAAGGCCTCACTGAAGTCCGTGAACGCCATGGTCGTGTCCAGCCTGACCTCCCCGTACCGCTCGGCGAGGTCCAGGAAGTCCACGTACTCGGGCATCCCGAGATGCGCGACGATCAGCCGCAGCCGGGGGTGGCGCGCCAGCAGCCGCCCCACCGGCTCGGGCCCGGTGTACTTGCCGGGCGCCGGGCCCGAGCCGCAGTGCATCACCACCGGTACGGCGGCGTCTGCGAGCAACCCCCAGACCCGGTCGAGCCGCTCGTCATTCGGGTCGTACGCGCCGACTTGGAGGTGCGACTTGAAGATCCGGGCGCCGCCGTCCCCCGAACCGCCCTCGACGGCCTCACGTACGTACGTCTCGACGCCGTCCTCCGGGAAGAGCGTGGCCGTCCGCAGACAGTCCGGCGTACGTGCCGCGAACGCGGCGGCCCAGCCATTCAGCCATTCCGCCATCCCCGGCTTGTGCGGGTAGAGCATCGAGGTGTACGCCCGGACGCCGAACGCGCGCAGCAGAGCGACGCGTTCGTCCTCCTCCCGCCGGTAGGAGATGGGCCACTCCCGCCCGATGAGCGGCCCGGCGGCGTCGAAGTACGCCCAGACCTTCTTGAGGACCCGCTCCGGCATGAAGTGCGTGTGTACGTCGACGAGGCCCGGAAGCCCCGTCCGCTCCCGGAACCGCCGTACGGCCTCGACTTCACCCTCGTCACCTTCGACACCCTCGTCACGCTCGTCACCCTCGTGACCACGCATGCAGGCCCCATCCCCCTTCAGAAGAGCTCGTCCTGTACCCCGCCGCCGTCCACGTCCCTGACCGGCACGGTGACCACGCCGTCGCCGCCCGCCATCGCGGTCAACTCCCACCCACTCATCAGCCGGGTGTCCAGGACAATCATCCCGCCGTCCGCGGTGGCGAGATGGAGATCGGGCCCGGCGGCGGCGACCAGCCGCCCGGCGACACACCCCGCGTCCACCAGTTCCACCACCACGCCGGTGGCCGGCGCCAGCCCGGCCAGACCGAAGGCCCCGGCATGATCGACCGCCGCGAACTCCAGCCGTTCCAGCGACGGCGGCCACCCTTCCAGCGCCACCGCCCGTACATACAGCCGCTCGATCTCGGCCACCCGCTCCTCCGGCGCCGGCAGCGCGGCCCGTACGGCCCGCTTCCGCGCGTACGGGATACGGTCCGGCACCCCCAGCGCCCTGCGCAGCAGATCCTCGGTCCGCCGCGCGGCCATCAGCGGGCCGCGCCCGAGCCAGCTGAACGCGACCGCTCCCTGCTCCAGGAGGCGCGCGGACCCGCGCTCCTCGGCGGTGATCCCCACCTTCACCATCCCGGGCCCGAACCACGCGAGATAGACGCGGTACGTCCGCGGATCATCGGCGATGGTGTCGGCGGCCACGGAGTGCGCCCGGTCCAGCCGCGCGCACTCGGCGCACTGCCCGCTCGTACCGCGCCCGGCGACCAACGCCCCGAGGGGACACACATTCCCCCGCGCCCCGACGCACATGCGCGCCCCGACGGCACGGAACCCCACGTCACGCCCGTACTCCAGAACACTCTCCCGCCGGACACTCTCCCGCCGGACGCCGCCCCTGGCCCCGTCCCCGCCCCGCCGCCATCCGAGCACGGGCGCGCCGCCGCCCCAGCGAAGCCCCTGGCACTTCCATCCCCTACCCAACCCCGTCACCCGCTCACCCACTCCCCCTGCGAACCCCCACGCCACCGCCGGATATCGCGGGGCGGGTTGGCAGGCGAAGGTCCGCGAGCCGACATCCGAGAACCCGTCGGCTCCGTCGCTGTACTTCGCCGCTGTACGGCCCAACGCGAGAGGCCCCCGGATTTCTCCGGGGGCCTCATCTGTGTGCACTCGGCAGGATTCGAACCTGCAACCTTCTGATCCGTAGTCAGATGCTCTATCCGTTAAGCTACGAGTGCTCGGCGTTCCGGGCTTTTCTTCCCGGTCGGCGTTGCGGGAACAACATTACATGACCTGTGGCGCCAGGTGAAATCCATTCGCCAGACCCCAGCTGACCTGCGAAAACGCCTCAGAATCCGTTCCTGGGCGGCGCGTCGGCAGGGGCGTGGACGATCACTCGTCGGGGCACTCACCCGTACGGGTCATCGCTGCCGGAGCGCGGGAACGACCGAAAGCGCGGGAACGCCGGAGCGCGGGAACGACCGAAGCCCCGGCTGTGGGGCCGGGGCTTCGGTGATCAACACGCGGAGGCGGAGGGATTTGAACCCTCGATGGGCTTTAAGACCCAAACCGCATTAGCAGTGCGGCGCCATAGACCGGACTAGGCGACGCCTCCAGCACACCCGCGCGGGCGCGGATGGTGCGTGCAGATGATGACACAGCCAGGTGGGGTGTCACCAATCGCTTCTCACGGTACTAGGCGGGTGGCCCGCAGAGCAAAGCGCTTCCGCGTGCGAAACGCCGGGGCTTGACGCGCGTTAGACACGGCGGGGCGTTGGCCCCGGATCCGTCACCGTCAGGAGCTCCCATGCCGCGTCGCCTCGTCCTCACCGCCGCCGCCTCCATCGCCGCTTCCGCCGCCCTGCTGGGCGCCGTCGCGCCCGCCGCCTCCGCGGACGCCTCGGCCCGCGCCGACACCGGCGCCTTCATCGAGTCCGCCGACTCCACGCTGACGCGGCTCGCGCCCGTACCGCTGCCCCTGGCCGAAGACGCCCCGGACGAGTTCACCGTCACCGTCGCGGACTCCGGTCTCCGGGGCGCCGACGGCACGTACCGCCTGAAGTGCCGGCCGGCAGGTGGGACGCATCTACAGGCGCGGGCCGCGTGCGACCGGCTGGCGCAGCTGGCGAGCGAGCAGAAGGATCCGTTCGCGCCGGTGCCGAAGGGCGCGCAGTGCACCATGCTGTACGGCGGTGACGCCACCGCGCGCATCACCGGCACCTGGCAGGGCCGCGCCGTCGACGCCGCGTTCAACCGGAAGAACGGGTGCGAGATCGCCCGCTGGCAGACGCTGGAGCCGGTACTGCCGAGCACCCGCGGATAAACCCCGGGCCAGGACCGTACGTCGCTCATGTAGGCCCGTGCGCGCGCGGAGCGACGTACGGGCTTGGCGCCCCGGGCGTACGGGCATGGCACCCCGGCGTACGGGCATGTCGCCCCGGCCCTACCGCTCGTCGGCTCGTCCCTACCGTCGGCTCGTCCCTGCCGTCGGCTCGTCCCTGCCGCTCGTCGCCCAGTCGCCGGGCAGTACGTCCCACAATGAGGCAATCGCGAGGTGCGGGAGGCCGCGTGAAAGGCCAGTGGCACAAGCCATTCGCACACAACCCCTGCGAGAGCTCCCGCTCATCCGCCGTCGCGGCCACTTCCCCAGCCTTTAGACTCCCTTCCGTGACAGGCCGGAACCCGAGGGGCAAGATGGGTGCCGCGGTCCGCAAGGTGCAGTGGTTCAGGGAGGAAGCGTCGTCGTGAGCAGCAGGCCATCCCGAGGCGCTGCTCGCCTCGCGGCGATACTCGACGCACTCCCCGACGGCTTGGTGCTCGTCAACGCCAACGGCACGGTCGTCAACGCCAACACCATCGCGCTGGAGATGTTCGAGACCCCCGGCACCGCGCTGGTCGGCCGCGGGCTGCTCGATCTGCTGCCCGAGTTCGACTCCAAACTGATCCCCGGTTCGATGCGCCGCCCGGAGACGGCGGACGCGCGCGGCCGTACGAAGCCGACGCGGATGATCGCGCGGCGTACGGACGGCGGTGAGTTCCCGGCCGAGGTCACCAGCGCGAGCCTGGAGGACGGCCGCGACGCGTACAACGACTCGCACAGCTACACCGGCGACGAGCTGCTGATGCTGGTCGTACGCGATCTCTCCGGCACGATGGACACCGAGGCCGAGCTGGCGCGCTCGCAGCGGCAGACCGAGATGATCCTGCGGGCCGCTTCGGAGGGTGTCGTCGGTACGGACACCGAGGGCCGGGTCGTCCTCGTCAACCCCGCCGCCGCGCAGATCCTCGGCTTCCGCGCCAGCGATCTGGGCGGCCACCGGCTGCACCCGCTGATCCTGCACTCGCGCGCGGACGGCGAGCCCTTCCCGTACGAGGACTCACCGCTCGCGGACACGCTCAGGTCGGGCCGCAAGCATCGGGTGCGGGGGCAGGTGCTGTGGGCGAAGAACGGCAAACAGGTGCCGGTCGATCTGACGACCGCGCCCGTACGGGACGGCGACCAGCTCGTCGGCGCCGTGATGACCTTCACCGACCGGCGTCCGTACGACGATCTCGCCAAACAGCACGCGACCGAGCTGGCGACCGCCGAGGAACGGCACGCGGCGGAGCTGACGGAGACGACGGAGCGCCTCACCACCGAGCTGACGGACGCGACCGCGGGCCTCCGCGCCGAGCTGGCGGAGACCACCGAGCGGCTGCGCGCCGAGCTGGACGAGGCGACCGAACGGCACGCGGCGGAGCTCGCGGACCGCAGCGACCGGTACGCGGCCGAGATCGAGGAGCTGACGGAGCGGTACGGCGAGACGTCCGACCGGCACGCGCAGCTGACCGCCGTCCTCGGCGAGTCGCTGCGCGGACCGCTGGTCGAGTTGCGCGGCGAACTGACCACGCTCGCCGCCGACCCGGCCGGCCAGCTCTGGCCCGAGGCCAACCAGATCCTGCACCATCTGGCCGCGGGGTACTCCCGGATGACGACGCTCGTCGACAACGTCCTCGGGTATCAGCGGCTCGACGCGGGCACGGAACAGCTGATCAAGACGAACACCCTGCTCGACGGGGTCGTGGCGGCCGGGGTGGAGGGCGCGGTCGAGCTGATCGGCCCTGGCCGGGCGCAGTTCGCGGTGCACGCCCCGCCGATCGAGGCCGAGGTGGACCCGGGCCGGCTGGCGACGGCGCTGGCGCATCTGATCGCCGATGTCGCCGGGGTCGACTCGACGGGCCGGGCCAGGCTGGTGCCGGGCGGCGGATACGTCGACTCGACGATCGTGGTGGCCGCGGCGCAGCGCAGCGATGTCGTACGGATCGAGGTGCGCGGCCCGTTCGCCGGGGGTGATCCGGTGCATGAGCCGATCGTGCGCGGGATCGTACGGGCGCACGGCGGGGTGCTTCAGACGCACGAGATGCCGGGTATGGGCGGCAGCGCCTACGTACTGGAGCTGCCGCTCGGCGAGGGCGCGGGTACGGTCAGGCCGCCCGCCGGGCTGCCGGGGTCCGCACAGCCCGCCCTTCCCGCGCAGGTATCGGGCACAGGCACAGGCGCGGGTACGGGTACGGGGACGGGGGCGGGCACTTCGGGTGGCGGCGGCAGGCGGCGCGCCCGGCGATCGTCCACGGACGCCTTCCTGGCGTCCGCGACGGAGGACGCAGGGGAACCAACCGGACGCCGCCGGGCGCGTGCGGCCGAGCCAGGGGCTGAAGCGGCGCTCGGGACCGGCGCGGCCGGGGCCGGGACAGCTGGGGGCGGGACTGACGGATCCGGGGCCGGGGCCGGGGCGGAGACTGCCGGTCCAGGAGGCCCGGGAGTCCGGCAGGACCTGATCCCCGCGCAGGACAGCGGCGGCGGCAGTGGTACGGGGCGTCGGCGCGGCCGTCCGAGCCCTGCTGAGGACGCCGCGGCAGCCGCGGGCGCCGGGTCGGGTGTCGGCGGGTCGGGTGTCGGCGGGTCGTATCCGGGGTCCGCTGTCGCGCTGCCGGCCGCCCCGGCCTCCGAGGGGTCGGTCGTGACGGCTGCCGAGGGAGCACATCCGACGGGTCGGGCGGCACTCGGCCAGGCCGTCCCGCCGCAGGGCGTGCCCACGGACGCCGCCGGGACCGGGCGCAGGGCACGGCACGGAGGCCAGGGCGGCCCGGGCGGCCAAGCCGACCAGGGCGGACGAGGTGGCCGGGCCGGACAGGGGCAGCGGGCGCTTCCCGCGCTTCCGGCCGGTCCGCTGACTCCCACCGCTCCGATGGCATCCGCCGCCCCCGCCTCCGCGCCCGTTCCAGCGCCCGTATCCCCGCCCGCGCCGACCGGTGTCGCGACAACCGCCGCGCCCACTGCGGCTGCCTCGCCCGGCGTGCCTGCCATTCCTCCCGTTCCTCCCGTTCCTCCCGTTCCTGCCGTTCCTGCCGTTCCTCCCGTTGCTGCCGGGCCTGCCGCCGCCGTTCCACGACCGGCATCGGCGCCTGCGGGCACGGCCGCTCCGGCGCCCATGGCACCGCGTTCCGCTCAGCAGGCGCCACCGGCCGGGCGCCGTGCCCGGCGTGCGCTCGCCCCCGCGCAGGAGCGGCACATCCCTGTGCCCGCCGAGCCGGAGGGCGCGCGCAGCCCGTTCGCGCTGCCGCCGGCCGACGCCGACCGCACGCCCGGACCGGGCCACGGCCATGTCCCCGGCCTCGCCGCGGGTCCAGGTCATGGTCCCGTTGCCTCGCCCGCGCCCGGTGCCTCGCTGCCCGGTCGCCATGACGCCGTACGGACGAACCCGGACGACGACCACACCCCGCCGCAGCCACACCCGCTGCCGTCGGGGCGCGGGCGCGGGGGGGCGTTCGCCGAGACCGAGGACGCCCCGAACCCGAACGTCTGGGGAAGCCCCGCCCCGACCCCGCCCGGCCGGTTCGCGCAGGATCACGGTTACGGCCATGGCGCGGACGCGGCGCCCCGGACCGGCCCGGCTTCCGACGGCCAGGGCATGGCCTCCGACCACCAAGGGATGGCCTCCAACGGTCAGGGGATGCCGACGACTTCCGGCTTCGGCACGATGGCCGCGCCTCCGGGCTGGCCCGACGACCCCGCCGCGACCAACCCCCCGGCCAACTCCCCGACCAACTCCGGGACCAGCGCGCCGGGCAACACCCCGGGCAACGCCACCGGCAACGTGTCGGTCCCGTCGGCTGCGCGTACCTCCGCGGCGCCCGGGGAGGCACCGGAGGACCCTTCCGCCCAGTCCCAGTCCCAGTCCCAGTCCGCCGCCCCCGCTGTCGCCGTACCGAATCCACGGCGCGGCGCTCATCAGCCGCTCCCGCCCGCGCAGCCCCTGCCCGAAGAGGCGCCGGTCCCGGCGGACTCCACCCAGGGGCGGGCCTTCAGCGTGCGGACCCTCGGCCAGGGTGTTCCCTTCACACAGCAGCCCCCGCACCAGCAGAACCAGCCCCAGGCCCCCGGCCAGCCGCCGAACCAGGCCCCGGGCCAGCCGCAGTCCCTCGGCTCAGGCCGCCGCCGCAAGCTCGGCACCCCGCCCGACGGCACCGAACGCCCCGACCCGAGCGGCCCCGGCGCGCACCCCGCCGTCGGCGCGGGCGCGGCACCGGGCGGCTCGCGCCTGCCCCACGCTCACCCCGAAGGCCGTTCGTACGCGATAGGAGCACCCGACGAGGGCGCCGAGGGCCCCGAGCCGCTGGACGGGCCCGGAGGCGCGGTCGAGGTGGCCAACCGCCCCCAGCCGCGGCCCGTCGACGACGAACTCCCCCCGGAGCCGCTCGACAACCCGCGACGGCTGCTGGTCTGGCCCGCGCCGGACGTCTCCACCCAGCAGGCGCTGAGCGACCGCGGCTACCGCCCGGTGGTGGTGCACTCCCGCGAGGAGGTCGACGCGCAGATCGCCGCGTTCCCGGCGGCGCTCTTCGTCGACCCCCTGACCGGACCGATCACCCGCACCGCGCTCCAGTCACTGCGCCAGGCCGCGGTCGCCGCCGAGGTCCCCGTCCTGGTGACGGCGGGTCTCGGGCAGGCGACCCGCGAAGCGGCGTACGGCGCCGATCCGGCCGTACTCCTCAAGGCCCTGGCCCCGCGCGACAGCGAACAGCACCCCCCTCGCGTCCTGTTGATCGAGGAGAACGAGGAGATCGCGCTCGCCCTGACGGAGACGCTGGAGCGGCGCGGCATGCAGGTCGCGCTGGCGGCCACCGACAACGAGGCGGTCAACCTCGCCACCCAGATGCGGCCGAACTTGGTGGTCATGGACCTGATGCAGGTACGCCGCCGCCGCGCCGGGATCATCGACTGGCTGCGGGCGAACGGCCAGTTGAACCGAACGCCGCTGGTGATCTACACCTCGGCCGGAATCGACCGTACGGAGCTGCCGCGGCTCGCCTCCGGGGAGACGGTGCTGTTCCTGGCGGAGCGCTCCACCAGCGACGAGGTGCAGTCCCGGATCGTGGACCTGCTCGCGAAGATCGGAACGAACTAGAAGAGCTAGAAGAGCTAGAAGAACTGGAAGAACTGGAAGAGCTGGAAGAACTGGAAGAGCTGGAAGAGCTGGAAGAGCTGGAAGAGCTGGAAGAGCTGGAAGAGCTGGAAGAGCTGGAAGAGCTAGGCGAACCAGTCGAACCAGACGACCGGGACAGACCCTGCCCAACCAGACGGACAGGGCCGAAAACACCCGAACACACCCGAACACAAAGACCCTAGACGCGAGTGACGTCCAACTCACCGTCCGCGTACTGCTTGCGAATCACCTTCTTGTCGAACTTCCCGACGCTCGTCTTCGGCACCGCGGACACCACCGTCCACCGCTCCGGCAGCTGCCACTTCGCGATCTTCCCGGCGAGGAACTCCTTGAGTGACACGTAGTCGGCCGTCGCCCCGTCCTTGAGAACGACCGTCGCGAGCGGCCGCTCGCCCCACTTGTCGTCCGGTACGGCCACGACCGCCGCCTCCGCCACCTCCGGGTGGGCCATCAGCGCGTTCTCCAGCTCGACGCTGGAGATCCACTCGCCCCCGGACTTGATGACGTCCTTGGCGCGGTCGGTGAGCGTGAGATAGCCGTCCGGGGCGATCCGCCCCACGTCGCCGGTCTTGAGCCAGCCGTCCTCACTGAACTTGTCCGCGGGCTTGATCTGTTCACCGTCCGCGCCCCCGTAGTACGCCCCGGCGATCCAGGGACCCCGTACCTCCAGCTCGCCGGCCGACTCACCGTCCCACGCCAGCAGGTCGCCACCGGGACCGGTCAGCCGGGCCTCGACACCGGCCGGGAAACGGCCCTGGGTGATGCGGTACGGCCACTCCTCCTCGGCGGTGAGCCCGGCGGGCGGGTTGGACATCGTGCCGAGCGGCGAGGTCTCCGTCATGCCCCAGGCGTGGCAGAGCCGTACCCCGAGCCTGTCGTACGCCTCCATCAGCGAGGGCGGACAGGCCGCGCCACCGATGGTGACGCGGGCCATCGAGGTCAGATCGCGGGGCCGGGCGGTGACCTCTGCCAGCAGCCCCTGCCAGATGGTGGGGACCGCGGCCGCGTGCGTGGGCTTCTCGCGCTCGATCATCTCGGCGAGCGGGCCCGGCTGGAGGAAGCGGTCGGGCATCAGCATGCCGACGCCGGTCATGAAGGTGGCGTGCGGCAGGCCCCAGGCGTTGACATGGAACTGCGGGACGACGACCAGCGTGGTGTCCCGGTCCGTCAGCCCCATCGACTCGGACATATTGACCTGCATGGAGTGCAGATAGATGGAGCGGTGGGAGTAGACGACGCCCTTGGGGTCACCGGTGGTGCCGGAGGTGTAGCACATGGCCGCGGCGGACCGCTCGTCCAGCTCGGGCCAGGCGAACGTGGTGGGGCGGCCGGCGATCAACTCGTCGTAGTCGTGCACGCGTACGGCCGCCCCGTCGAGCGGCGCGCGATCGCCGGGACCGGAGACGATGACGTGCTCGACGGTCGGCAGATGCGGGAGGAGCGGAGCCAGCAGCGGCAGCAGCGACCCGTTCGCGAGGATCACGCGGTCGGCCGCGTGCTGGACGATCCAGATCAACTGCTCGGCCGGGAGCCGGGGGTTGAGGGTGTGGAGGACCGCGCCCATCGAGGGGATCGCGAAGTACGCCTCGACATGTTCGGCGTTGTTCCACATGAGGGTGGCGACACGTTCGTCGCCGACGACACCGAGCTCGTCACGCAGGGCGTTCGCGAGCCGCGTCGCGCGGGCGCCGACCTCGGCGAAGCTGCGGCGCTGCGGCTCGCTCTCCCCGGTCCAGGTCGTGACCTGCGACGTTCCGTGGATGGTCATCCCGTGGTGCAGGATGCGGGTCACAGTCAGCGGTACGTCCTGCATGGTGCTCAGCACGGCGTCCTCCCGGTGGGCGCTTGCGCTACATGGCAGTTATGGGTTGCGGAGATTCTGCGCACGTACCGTGCGGTATGTCACTACCCGGGAGTAGAAACGGCGGTCGGAAGTCAAAGTCTCGGGGCCACGGTCTGCGGGCCAAGGGCTGCGGGCCAAGGGCTGCGGGCCAAGGGCTGCGGGCCAAGGGCTGAGGGCCAAAGACTCGGGGGCAGAGACTCGGGAGCCACGTAAGCCAGGCGCGAGCCGCGTGGCGCGCCCGGTGCGGGCCCGGTGCGTCGTGCCCGGTGCGAGCCCGATGCAGGCCCGGTGCGGGCCCGGTGCGAGCCAGGCCGTCAGTGGACGGGCGAGAGCTCCGGGTCCTCGCGGAGCTTTCCGAGCGCGCGGGACACCGCGCTCTTGACCGTGCCGACCGAGACCCCGAGCACCTCGGCGGTCTGGGCCTCGCTGAGATCCTCGTAGTACCGCAGGACCACCATGGCCCGCTGGCGGTCGGGAAGCCGCATGACCGCGCGCCACATCGCGTCGTGCAGCACCTGCTGCTCGGCCGGATCGGGCTCCGGCTGACCGGCGGGCTCGGGCAGTTCCTCGCAGGCGAACTCGTCGACCTTGCGCTTGCGCCACTGCGAGGTCCGGGTGTTCAGCAGGGCGCGGCGGACGTAACCGTCCAGTGCCCGATGGTCCTCGATGCGGTCCCAGGCGACGTACGTCTTGGTGAGGGCCGTCTGCAACAGGTCCTCCGCGTCGCACGGATTGGAGGTGAGCGAGCGCGCCGTACGCAGCAGTACGGGCCCCCGCGCCCGTACGTACGAGGAGAACGACGCGAAGGGCGGGTACGGCGAGAAGTGGGCACTCTGGGCGCCGTGGGCGCCGTGGCCGGAGGCCGGCGGGTGACTCGGGTACGACGAGTGCGCGGCCGGCTTGGCGGCTTGAGAGGCGCTCGTGCAGACAGGCGTGGTCATGGCTCAACGCTAGGAGCGAGGCCCACCTCAGGGGATCGGCCCCAGGTCCCGAAGCCTTCTCCGCCTCAGGGTGTACTGAGGGTGCCGACTGCACCTCCTGTAGGTGGAGGAGCGGTCGGGGAGACCGTCAGGGTCACCCTGTGGGAGGACGGATCCAGCACTGTACGAGAACGATCGGTCACGCGAAAACGCCCTACGCGGCGGCACCGGAGAACCGGTACCGCCGCGCAGAACGTATCTCACCCCTCAGTCACGCCCCCGTCGGGCCGCACTTCACCACCAGAGGTTGTTGAAGCTCACCGAAACGTTCTCGTTGGACTGGTCGATCGACGTGAAGCCCGAGCCGATCACGTTCGCGGTGTTGTTCTGATTGGACGCCCCTTCACCGGTCGCTACCTGCTGGGTCGTCGTCGAGTTGCCGAGGTTGTGTCCGCCCACCCCACTGCCAGTGAGATTGGCCACGGTCGCGTTGGATCCATCACCGGAGAAGGCGCCGTTGTCGGCCTGAGCAACCCCGGTGAAGAGCGCGGCGGCGAGGGGCAGCGCGGCGACGACGGCGAAGGCACGGGCGGTACGGAAGCTTGCCATGACATTTCCTCCAGGAACCAGAAGTACGGCTTTTTCCGAAGCAGTTGGCCGACTGCCTCGGTCGTGGTGACGACGTCGCGACCTCAGAATTGCCCACCGAATCCCTCTCGAACCAGCCCGGAGAGCCTGATTCCCTCGCAAGCGTGAGGACATGTCGATAAACCCCTAATGCGCCCCCAAAGCCCGGAGCCGCGCGCGCCAGGATCGTGCGACCCGGCTCGCGATCCCCTCCCCCACAAGGGAAGAAGCGTTTCCGCACCCCCTCCGCTCGACCTCCTCGAACCACCCCCCTTCCCTTCTTCGAACACTTGTACGAACATAGACCCATGGCCATCACCGCCGGGCACCCCGCCACCCTGGCCCTCGCACACGCGCTGTCCGCCGCCGAGCGTGGGCTTCCCGTCTTCCCGCTGTCCCCCACCAAGCTCCCCGCGCTGCGCTCGCCACACAGGGGTGAGCCCGAACCGGTCGTCTGCCACGGCGAATGCGGGCAGCCCGGCCATGGTGTGCATGACGCCACCACCGATCCCACCGGCGTGCGCTCCTTGTTCGCCGCCGCCCCCTGGGCGACCGGCTACGGCATCGCCTGCGGCCGGCCGCCGCACCATCTGATCGGCATAGACCTGGATGTCACCTCCGGACGGACGGAACCGACGGAACCGACGGGGCGGGCGGGGCGGGCGGAACCGCTGGCACGGGCGGGTGGGGCGGGACGGACGGAACCGACCACCGAAACGGCGCCCACCTCGAACCAGGTCTCGACCTGGGCCACGAACCAGGTCTCGAACGGGGTCGCGAACGGGGTCAGGAACGAGGTCAGGAACGGGGCCTCGACCTGGGAATCGCCCCTCGGCTCAACGTTCGACTCACCCCCCGACTCGGTGGCCGCGCTTCAGCAACTGGCACTCCAGCATCTCTTCACGCTCCCGGAGACCGTGGTGATCCTCACCCCCAGCGGTGGCCGTCACATCTGGCTCACAGGCCCGCCCGACGTGGTCGTACCGAACTCCGCGGGCCGGCTCGCCCCCGGCATCGACGTACGCGGCGCAGGCGGCTATCTCGTGGGCCCCGGCTCGGTCACGGCGCGGGGCGCCTACCGGCCGGCCCCCGGTACGGCCGAACTGGCGCCCGCACCCTGCCCCCGCGCTCTGCTCCGTCTGCTCACCACCCCCGCGTCCCCTCCCCGCTCCCAGCGCCACCGGCACCGCGCGGGCGCGGAACAGGAACAACTCGCGCGCGGCCACGGCCTGGTGCAGTTCGTACGCGCGGCGCACTCGGGTCAGCGCAATACCCGGCTGTTCTGGGCCGCCTGCCGCGCGTACGAACACGGTTTCGGCGAGACGCTGACGGAATCCCTCGTCGATGCCGCCGTGTTCACCGGCCTGACGGAACAGGAGGCCCGCGCGACGATCGCCTCGGCCGCCCGCCTCACCGCGGGCCCCTGACCCGACGGCACGCCCGACGAACCAGGCCGCGCCACGGCCGGCCCCACCCGCCACGCTTCCCTCAGGAGGTGGCGATCAGGTCCGCCACATCGCGCGCGTTCCACTGGCCGGCCGCACCTGGGCACGCCGCGAGATAGCGCGCGACGCTGTCCAGCTCCCAGGCGCCCGCCTCCAGCAGACCGGAACCCAGCATCCTGACGTACGGCGCGGAAGGCGCGTTCCACTCCAGCTCGCTCACGCTCCACGGAGCGGTGAAGGTAACCACCGGAATCCCGTCCATCGCCCCTGGGCAAACAAGCGTCTCGTACCGCCCGTCCCCGAGCACCGCCCGCCCGTCGGTCATCACTTCCGTCAGATCGAGATCGTCCCCCGGCTCGCGGTACATCTCCTGTGCCGCGATGTCCGAGAACTGCCCGACCGAGACAAGGTGCGCCCTCGCCAACACCCTTCCCCCGACACCGGGGTCGTAGAAGGCCCTGCCGCCTCCCCAGACGAGCGATTCGGTGGCGAAGTACATGACACCGTCGAGCTCCACCGGCACGGAGGCCCTCGGCGGACGCTTGTCCCTGCACCCCGGATACCCCTTGGCGGCGCCCGGCGGCCGTCCGCCGGTGATGTAGTACGAAAGCCGCTCAAGGCACGTATTGGAACCGTAGGACGTGTACCAGACCTGACTCGGCGAAGCGCCGCCGCTCTCTCGACTCTGTACGGCACGGGGGACGGCACGGGAACTGCTCACTGATCCACCGATCGCTAGGTCCTGCGCGGTCGCTCCCGCGCCGGTCACGGCCATTCCAACGCGACGAGCGCCCATACTCGCGGACGATCCGCGGCCTGGGTGTCGTCCCTCGATGTCCTCCGTGCCGAGCGACTTTGTCGAGCGCCCGGTCGGGGCCACGGATACGCGGGGCCATCGCGAGGCCGAGGACCACGGCGTCGAAGTGCTGGTCGGTCGCAAGCTCCTTGTCCGACTGCCGCCCCCGGTGGCCCGGATCGTCACGGCGTCGGAGGCCCGTACGGTGCAGCGGCCGGACGGCTTTGCGCAGCTCCTCGGGGCCGTACGCGTGGCTCAACTCACCTGGCTGAATCCAACGGGCTCAGTCCACCGACCTCAATCCACCGACGTCAACCGACCTCAAGCGACCTCAACCGACCAGGCTCAACCCACCTGCTTCACCTGGATGACCTTGTACTCCTTGCCACCGATGATTTTCGTCGTCTCGCCCGTTTTCACGAACTTGCCGCCGCGCGGGATAAGGACCTCCGACTCCCTGCCGCGGTAGCGGGAAAGAGGGTCGATGTTGCGGCCGTTGTCCGTGGTGATTTCCATCAGCACATTCTCGCCCGTTCGACCGTTGGCCTTCGCGTTCTCGGCGGCGCGGTCGGCCTTCGCCGGGTCGCTGGTGGTGCTGAGGTACTCGGGCATCTCGACCTCTTCGCCGTTGGCGAACCTCTCCATCAGCTCGTTCGGCATGAATGTCCCCCGGTAGAACGTCCCGTTGACCGGCGGCAAGTGCTCCAGAGCACGGTCCATTTTCTCGATGAACTCCGGGACGCGCTCCGCACGGCGGCCGGAGATCGGCTGACCACGCAGGTACTTGTTCGCGTCCTCGGCCCACGGGCCGGTGTAGTCGGCGATGATGAGCGCGTCCTCGGCGGTGAGATCCTTTGTCAGCGAGTTCTCGTCGGCCTTCTTCTCGACCTCCTCCGACCACTTCGTCCTGTCCCCATTGCGGTACTTCGGGACATCGTCCAACGCGGTCATCGGGTTGGGGCGGTCGGAGCAACTTCCCCCGTCCGGACCCGGTTCGGGCTCGGGCTCCGGTTCGGGTTCGGGCTCTGGTTCGGGCTCGGGTTCGGGCTCGGGTTCGGGCCTCGGCTCAGAAGTGAGGCCAAGAGCGATGACGACCCTGTCCTCCACGCTTTGGAACGTATCGACACCAGCGAGGGAGGATCGGGACAGCGCCTGCGCCGCGTCCATCGGGGAAGCGCCTCCGGAGTCGGCTGCGAGCGCGACGCCGCCAACGACAACGCGCGTCTGGCCTGCGGCCGAAGCAAGCGTGTAGCGACCGTCGCCGGCCGCGCCGGTGCTCACGGGGCTGGAGAACGCGACATTGGTGGCGTTCAGGCAGTCGTCCTTGTCCTTGTTGTCGTCCTCGTCCTCGTCCTTGTCCTTGTCATCGTCCTTGTTGTCGTCCTCGTCCTCGTTCTCGTCCTTGTCCTTGTCGTCGTTCTTGCCGCCGCTGCTCCCGCTCGTGCCACCGGTGCTTCCGCTGGTGCCCGTTTCCCTGCAGCTCTGCATGATGCCCCAGGGGGCCATGACCGGATTGCACTCGTAATCGCCACCCGACCCACCACTGTCCGAACCGCCATTCGAGCCACCACCACTCGAACCACCGCTGCTGGAACCGCCACTACTGGAACCACCGCTGCTGGAACCACCGCTGTTCGAGCCACCGCTGCTGGAACTGCCGCCACTCGAACCACCACTACTGGAACCACCACCGTTGGAACCACCGCTGCTGGAACCGCCACCACTCGAACTGCCGCCGCTCGACCCGCCACCGTCCGAACCACCACCACTCGAACCACCGTTGCTGGAACTGCCGCCATCCGAACCACCGTCGGAACCACCACTGTCGGATCCACCGTCGGAACCACCATTCGAGCCACCACCGCTCGACCCGCCATTGGAACCACCACCGCTCGACCCACCGCCATTGGAACCGCCGCCACTCGAACTGCCGCCGCTCGACCCGCCACCATCCGAACCACCACCATCCGAACCACTGCCGCCATCCGAACCGCCGCTGTCGGACCCACCGTCCGAACCGCCGTCGGAACCACCATTCGAGCCACCACCGCTCGACCCACCGTTCGAACCACCACCACTCGAACTGCCGCCGCTCGACCCACCACCGTCCGAACCACCACCATCCGAACCACCACCGTCGGAACCACTGCCGCCATCCGAACCGCCGCCGTCGGACCCACCGTCCGAACCGCCGTCGGACCCGCCATTGGACCCACCGCCGTTGTTCCCACCACCAGAGTCGCCACCGGAGTCACCACCGCCGGAAGCGCCACCACCGTTGTCACCACCACCCGAGGCACCGCCTCCGTTAGCGCCTCCGCCAGAGTCACCCCCACCGGAGTCACCCCCGCCGCTGCCGCCACCACCCGACTCGCCGCCACCCCCGGCGACCGTGTCGCTCTCGCAGTCGCCGCCGAGGATGTTGCAGACCGCCGTCTGAAGACCACCAGCAAGCTGAGTCCCCACACCACTGAAAACAAGCGCGCCAATGATCAGGGCAACAACACCGATCATGCCCACGTACTCGACCGTCGACTGACCCCGGTTCCGCCGCCACCCGATCATGTGCGGAATCGACGGAAACGCCTCCCGACGCAACCGCTCCCGCGTCCACCGCGGCCTCAGCGCCCGCTGCTCCTCCGGCAGCTCGAACCACGCCCGGCTCGCACCCGCACTGATCAACGCCAACAGAGCACCCGGCAACAGAAGCTGGCTCAGCCCCCGCTCCGAACCCCCGTACAGATTCACGACACTGCCGACCAGCAGCCACGCCTGAAGCCCAACCAGCGCGAACCAGACGACCTTCCCACCGGTCCACAACCACCGCGCCAGAACCACCGCAACGATCCCCGGCGCCACCGCGTACAACGCCACCAAAGAAAGTACCGGCGTGATGTGAGTACCCAGCTCCAACAACGAGTTCACCACACCCACACCGCCCAGCAGCGTGAGAGCGAACATCAGATAGAGCAGAACCCGGGTCACGACGAGCGATCTCGGCAACTCCCAGCGACGCGTGGGTATGCCGACCTGGACCGCCAGGCTTTGCGAGTCCGACACGGGAAACCCCTCCAGCAAACTGCCTAGGATGTCCAGCCCAGGCGTCCAGTCGTCGCCTCTATCTCGGCACAGTACGGAGACGCACGACCCATTCCGAAGGGCCCACGGACCCACTTGGGGCCCAAACCCCGGCCCGCACCGCGTCTCAGCGACTCTCCGCGTCCCCGAACGACTCGGGTGACCGACCTGGGCGGCGGCTGCGTTGCACAGGTTCGCCGGATGGACGAATCGCTGGGCGGGCGAAGGCGGTCAATACCCGAACAGCGGCCCGCGACGGGCGCGGGGAACACCTCGCGCGACCGTCCTGCGGCGCAGCGCGGCTGGGGGACGCGTACTGATCCACAGCGGTCCAGAGGCGAGAAACCCGGAGAGCAGGAGCAACACGGAAAGGGGCGCCTCCAAGCCGGAGACACCCCTTCTGACCAGCACGTACGCTGGCCTGCTGCGGTGGGTGTGGGATTTGAACCCACGGTGACATCGCTGCCACGACGGTTTTCAAGACCTTTCGGCCGCCGGGCGGCCGCTCACCTCCGCCACAGGTCAGACGGGTACCGGTACCCAGGCGTCGTCGTTGTCATCGTTGCCGTGCCCGCTACGTGCCCCTCGCTCGTGACGGTGTCCGTTGAGCCAGGAGTCCGCTCCTTCCATGACCCGGACCGCAGCCTCCCTCGAAGGTACGTTGCCAATCATGACCACCCAGATCTTCACCTTGGTCGGCGTCCTCATCGGCGCCCTGACGTCCTACTTCGCAACAGCAGTCGCCGAACGGGCCAAGTTCCGGAGGGAGATGGCCACGCGATGGGACGAACGAAAGCTTGACACGTACATCGAGTACGTGACGTGCATCAAGGAGATCCAACGGGCCGGCATGGCTGCTGGGCGGGCCCGTGACCAAGGAACGGACGCGTCTGACGCGTTGAAAAACATGGAGGAGAGCGAGAACAGAAGATCGATCCTCTTCGAGACCTTTGTCCTGCTGAGCAACGAGAAGGCTGCCACCGCCGCTCACTCGGTCAACCAGCGAACATGGGAGCTGCTGGAGATGGCCCGGATCCCCTCAAGCGGGGTAGCCGAAATCCACCCGATCCCCTTGGTGCAGGCGCTCAACGTGCTTCACGAGGCAGCACGATCAGATCTGACGATATCGAGCAGCATCATCGCCCGGTGAAGTCTGCGTACGCACGACGACGTACAGCGGCACCCGACCACTTGTGTGATCAGAGGCCGTTGAACAGAGCGAGTGTGGCGTGACGGTCAGTCTGAAGTGGCGTCCGCAGAGCCGTCAGCATCGGTGCCCGATCCACTCAGCCAGGTATCCGCCGCTTCCGCCACTTGATCGTCGCGACCGGCGACCGGCCGGGCGTAGTGCCTGGTGGCGACGCCGACGGACGACGGCGGACGCGCGCGGACGTCAGTGGACCGTCAGCGCAGGTGAGGACGACTCCAGCCCAAGGAAGCACCCTCACCTAAGTTGCTTCGGGACGAAGAGGTCGCGTGCCACAAGCAGGATGACGACGGGGCGGCCTGGTGAAGGGCCGCCCCGTGATGATCTAGGCAGTGCGCTTCATGTACGCCAAGACTCCCATGCCTGCACTGAACGCAGCTGCAAAGGCGCTGCCACTGCCAGCAAGGGCAGCCAGAGGGTCGCCGTCCAGCGCCATCACCATGATGGCGGCTGCGAGCGCCATCACGGCCGAGCCAAGCGTGACGATCGTGACATCCCGGGCCGGGTGGTTGCACGTCTGATGGACCGAGTTGGTCGACACCGTTCCTCCATTGACTTGTTCACTCGTTGGCTGAATGCAGACACACATCACCTAGGTGAGTGGTGCCAAAATCAGCCGCGCGTAACGGGCTAGGCAGCCCGCCACCAGCGAGGCGCTGGTAAGAACGCGCCTAACGAGGACGTCAATGAAGCCTCCAGACAGGCAGACGGGGGATTTGCGTTCGACAGCCTATCTGCCCGGCAAGTGACCAGCAAGGAGGGCATGTTGTTACGGACACGCGCGCCGGGCCGATCCATCACACCTCAGTAGCCAGCCAGCCGCCGGCACGGGGCGAGTGGTCCGTGCCAGATCCTGCGGGGAACCGTGGGGTATGGCGGGGAGGGGTTCGCCGGCAAGGCAGCCTCCGGTGCCGTTCCGCCACAGATCAGCCCAGCAATCGCTCGTCGAAGCCCCAAGTTTCCCAAGCTCAGGGCTTCGGCCGCCGGATACGCAGTGGCCAGCTGACTCGTGGTTCTGTACCTTGCCCCCGTGACCAACAACCGAAGGGGCAATGCCGCGTAGGCGCCCATCAGCCCTGCGGGGCGACCTCCCTAATCCGCCTCCTGAGGCGGCGACGGTACCCGTTTATCAATGGCCTTTCGGGATCTTGCACAGCTGACCTGCGTCGGCTGGAGCGGACCCGCTTCTGGCCCGAAGCCACGGAAGAAGCCTTCTGGCACTGGAAGGCCCTTGCCCATGGCCCTCTCGGGCAACTTGTGGACCAACTAGCAGGCTCTGGTTGCGGCATCCTTGGGTGCGGGTGTTACGGCGTCGACTTCCGCGGGCACCTCGAAGCCGTGCTTCACGCACTGCCCAGGAAGAGCGCACGTGAGTTGCGCGCCCTTGTGTGGACGCTCGACAAGAAGATCCTGGCGAGGACCGAGGTCATCCCGGCTGACAGCCTGGACGTGCCATGGTGGCGAGGACAGCTCTAGGACCATGGGCGGCCGTCTCAGTTTCCGTCTCATTCAGCGCCGCTCACGGCCGTTCAGAGGAGACCGCAAGCCGTGCCCGGCTCATCAGCCAACCGCGCATGAACCCAGGTGAACGCCCCTGTACACCCCCCAACGCCCCACCAACACAGTTGGAAAGCGTGCGCCTGCTTTCGCCTGGCGCCCTGCTCGGTGCGCGGCCGACGCTGGCAGGTCTCTCCTTAGCCATCGACGAAGCCCGGCCGTTGGTTAGGTCCCGGGTCGTACCCGGGCCGCCCCCAGACAGAACCGGGGATGCAACTGCTCTACAGAGCTGGACACCTCGGAAGCCGGCCGCGCGTCTGAGACCTTAGCCGTGCCCACTGACAACGCATCCCCGAACGTGAACTCAACGCCGTGCGCCCTGCACCACAAGCGCACCAGATAGAGCGGGGGACAGCTGGGAGCCACGGTGAAAGCAACCGGGCCCGACGAGGCTGCATCTCAGCCGTTCGACCAGGTCAGTGCTCAATCCGTCCCCAAATGCTCGCAGCTTCCCAAGCTGATCGCGCCGGTGGTTTGCTCACGAACCGGCCGTCGCAGCCTCAGCGTGGCTGAGGCCGGTGGGGGTGCAGCGAGGCACACGCGTGCGTGGTCGGTCGGCGCGCCCGCCGTCGTGGCTGACTGTCGTCGGCTGATGTTCAGGCGGTCGGGCAAGGGTTGTTCTCTGCGCATCGGGGCGCGGCGTGTCAGCCGGGGTCGGCATAACGCGACGGGGAGGGGAGTCCGAGTTGGTGCCCGGGTTCCCCTCCCCGCATGGCACGGAGGGCCGTCATCGGCAGGCGCCGTTTGCCGTCGGCTGCTCAGGTGCGGTGAGGTTCGCTCACCGCTAGCAGGTGACAGCGGCTGGTCGCAATGCCGTGCACGTCCCGCACAGCACCGGTCAGTTCGTGAACCAGCCGTCGCAGCTCCTCCGGGCCCGCGTCCTGGTCGTCGAGAGTTTCCGAGGCCTCCTTCAGCAGCTCGGCTGCCGTTCCCAGTTGCACCGCTTCGATGTTGTCCGCCAGGCGGGATATGTAGCCGTCCCTGTCGTCGGTGCTCAGGTAGTAGGGCTGGCCGTCTGGCCCCGACCATGGGAGGAGCCGAAGTTCGTTCGGTGCCGTCATCCTTGTGTCTGCCTCTCATCGGTCATGTGGTGGTCGGTGAAGTCCGCGTCGACGCGATCTCCCGGGAACACCAGAAGCGCGGGCTCAACGACCCGCCCGGTGGCGTCGGTCGCGACGCGCGTGATCGCGAGAACTGCCGCGGCAGGGTGGATCCGGAGCGCCGACGCTTCTTCCGGTGTCGGCGGGCGGGCACATACCGTCTCCCGCACAGCTGCCGGCGGCGAGCTCAGGACGGCAAATCGCGTGACGGTCTCCCGCCATGGGGATTCGTCGCCCAGCGCTCCGGCCGGTACCAGATCGCGCGGGATGTAGATGCGGGCCAGTCCGTGCGGTGACTCTCCCTCGTGGCTGATACAGAAGAACTCGGCGAGAGGGCTGCCCGTCGGCACCTTGAGCAAGGTCGTCGGACGCCCGTGTGCCTGAACCGTGGTGGTGTGAACGGTGACGCGCAGGGCCGCGTCAGCGGCGATCCACGGGTCCAGCGTTCCCCATCCGCCGACGTACACGATCTTGTGGAGTGGCCGGCGTACGAAGTTGCCTTCTCCGTGGATCTTCTCGACGAGACCTTCCCCCTGAAGTACAGCGAGGGCACTGCGCAGTGTCACTGTGTACCGGTCGGCGAGACCAGCCTCGGACGGCAGACGTTCGCCGGGTTTGATACGTCCGGTCGTGATCTGGCGCCGGAGATCGTCGGCGATGTCGTGGTGCGTGAAGACACGGACAGGTTCACCGCCTTCTCAGCATTCGAACGGCGGAGAGGCGGGTACGCGTGTGTATGGTCAGCAGCTCGCCCGACTCGAAGAGGAGTTGCTTGGCGCTTTGGGGGAGTTGAAAGAGGTCAGTCACCCGGCAGGCCCTGCAGCCGAGTTGGATGGTGTCGCCACGCTGCACGGTGCTCGCGGTGACCTCGATGTTGGATACTAGCGCGCCGCCGGGTGCCCAGCCGCTCACCGCTTGACCTCCGCGGGCGTGGACCGGTCGGACACCGGGGGACACGGGCAGTCGCACGTCTCGTAGACAACCGGCACCTCGATCGGTGCGGTGACCGGGAAGGACTCGGAGCAAGCAAGTGGGTGCCGATATGGCACGCGGTCGACCGGTAAGGGACGGCCGAGGCATCGGTGATGTGGGGCTGTTGGCGAGGAGGCATCAGCGGACCCCGGCAAGGGACGACCAGGCTTCGGCGGGCAGGTGGGAAGCGACTACCACCGCGCGTTGATGTACTCGTTTCTCCCAAGCCAGCACGTACGGGCGAACAAGCGCGTTTTCCTCGCCCATGAGCGCGTGTCGGTGGTTCGCGGTGTCGGAAGCCCGGCCACCGTCGGCGAGTCAGTGGACGCAGGGAAGACGGAGGCGGCCGGCGGACGGGAGGGCATTAAGGGGCGGCGGTGCCCGCCCTTGGGGAAGTACCGCTCTCTGGTGAACGAGACGGCACGGTGGATACGGTTGAGCACGCTGCTCAGCTCCTATCGCTGATGGCCCGGTCCCCCGACATCGCCCGTCGTGGGGACCGCTTTGCGTACGACCGCCCAGGGGGTGCGGCCGTTCAGGCTGGTGGCCAGAAGCCCGAACCGATCGGCCTCGGCCACTACTTCGAGAACCTCCCGCCATGTCTCGGCGGTGAGCGCTTCCGGCACCTCCGCTTCGACTGACGTGTGCCGGCCGTGCTCCGCCACGCGTGTGGGAAGCCCGACGGCGGACAGCCGGGCCGCGATGGCCGCCGCGCTAACTCCCGAAGCGGGCACAGGGCAGCCTCCGTCACCGGCGAATCACTTTCAGTGAAGCTAGTTAACTAGATTAGAGCTAGTGGACTAGATTTTCCATATGCCTGAGCAGCCGCCCTATCTCCGCATCGCCGACGAGCTCCGGCGGCGGATCGCGGAGCACGAATGGGAGCCGGGAGACCGTCTTCCCTCCCGCGCCCAGATCGGCCAGGAGTGCGGCGTGGGCGAGAACGTGGTGCGCCGGGCACAGGAGTTGCTCATCTCCCAAGGCGTGTTGGAGGGCCGTGCCGGTTCGGGCACGTATGTCGCCGAGCCCCGGCAGCGGGTGCGGGTGGTCCGTTCCTCGGCACGCGAGCAGCCCACCGGGTCGCCGTTCCGGGCGGACATGAAGGCCTTGGGCAGGCAAGCGGATTGGGAGAGTCGGACCGATGCCAAGGTCCCGGCGCCGGCGGACATCGCTGCGCGGCTTGGCATCGACGAAGGCGGCCTGTGCGTCCGGACGACGTACGAATTCCTCGCCGACGGCAGGCCGTTGCAACTGTCGACGAGTTGGGAACCGTACGACCTCACCGCCGGCACTCTCGTCGTCCTCCCCGAGGGCGGGCCGCACGCTGGGGCAGGCGTCGTGAACCGCATGGCCGCGATCGGCGTCACCGTCAGTCACGCCGTGGAGCAGCCGGAGCCGCGACAGGCGACCGCCGAGGAGGCGTCACTTCTCGGGATCCAGAAGGCCGCGTTGGTCACGCACATCCGCCGGACGTATTACAGCGACCAGGGGCGGCCCGTGGAGACGGCGGACATCGTCGTGCCTGCCGCTCACTGCGAGATCGTCTACGAGATCCCGATCAACCGGTAGCCCCAGACCCCTTCAACTCGTGCCCTGCCCGTGCCCCTTCCGTGCCCGATCGAGCGGGAAACCGCGGGGAGACACGGTGACGAGCGGACATCGAGCAGCACAACGGCCCCCGACCGTCATGCCTGGTCAGGGGCCGTTCACCTGTGCGGTGGGTGTGGGATTTGAACCCACGGTGACATCGCTGCCACGACGGTTTTCAAGACCGTTCCCTTAGGCCGCTCGGGCAACCCACCCACGCCCCGCCCACCAGCGACGGAGCGGCTACAGCCTACCGGCTGCGCGATCTCGATGCGCGACCGTGGCCAGAGGATGGTCATGGCGCGCCTCCGCCGACCACGTCCAGCGAGGGATCACGGCTGCCGAGCGGACGCTCACGTCCTGGTGCACCTCCGCGCACCGAGTCAACCGTTGATGTCGGGACGAGCGGTCGGCAGCAGGAGGTCCCGGATGGTTCTCGCCCGTGACCTTACTTGGTACGGCCCGGCCAGGCGACACCTCCCGGCTCAGTCGGCGGTCGCCTCTCCAACTCCCCATACCACGAGGGGCGTTGTATCAGGTCGGCCCGTCGCGGAGCCGCCGCCGCGTCGGAGCGGGACGGTCGGGACGCGGCGGGCAGGGCCGCTGGGGGGACTGGTGGACCCCTGCTCCGCGCCTACCGCTAGAGTGCGATGCTTGTTCGATTCGCCGGGGGGCGAAGGGGGAGGGGTCGTGAGCGTGCAACTGAGAGACATCGCCGGGGAGTTGGCGGCGGTGTTGTGGCGGGAACACACCGTGTACCGGGAGCGGTCCGGCGGTGTGGTCATCCGGGGCGAACATGTACGGCGATGGATCAGCCTCGCTCCGGCGGGCGGCCGGGACGAGGTCCTCGTACGCGCGGGGCGCATCCTGGACGGCGGTACCACCGCTCCGGCGCGTTCGGAGGCCGTGGTGCCCCTCGCCGCCGGTACGGGCGTGCTCGCCGCGACCTGCCGTCGCCTGCTCGCCGAGACGGCGGCCGATGCGGCGCCTGCCGCGCCGGGACGGGGAGCGCCCGGGCGGTCGAAGCGGTCCGGGAAGGGATCGCGGCCCAAAAGCAGGGGGAAACACACCAGTTTCGGTTCATGGGTGATCCTCGCCTGCGTCGCCGGTGTGATCGCCCTGTACGTCTACAGCACCGCGATGCGCGGCTAGCCGGTACGCGGCCAGCCGGTACCAGAGGGACACGTCACGCAGGCAGGACGGTTCGGGGGCATCTCCGCTTCTCCGAACCAAACCCAGGGTTGCCAACATCAACAGACGTGCCGCCGGGGTGTCCCTCGCGCCGCACCCAGTCCTGCGGCCAGATACGGACCAGCACCATCACGCCGTACACCAGCGCGGCACCGGTCGCCGCCCACCCGACCATGAAGGCCGGTCCGAAGAAGAACATTCCGAAACCCGTGCCCGGCCAGATGCCGCACCGTTTCGAATGGCTCCCCCCGGCCGGCTCGCGCTGGTTCCCTCCGCTGGTTCCCTCTTGGCAGGCGGGCCGCCAGGGCTCGACGGGACGGGCGCCGGTCGGCGGCTGAGCGTGTCCCACGCCCCGCCGCCGACCCACGTTACGAGTACGAGCCCGCCGGTCAGCTCTCGCCCTCGCGCTCGCCCAGGATGACCTCGGTCGTGGACTCCTTGCCGTCGCGCTTGTAGGTCAAGGTGACCTTGTCGCCGGGACGGTGGGTCCAGATCTGGCCGATGAGGGTGGGGCCGCTGTCGATCGGGGTGCCGTTGAACTTGGTGATGATGTCCCCGGCCTTCAGACCGGCCTTGGCGGCCGGGCCGTTCGCGACGACGGCCGGGCTGCCGCCGTCATTGCCGGAGATCGCGGCGCCTTCGCCGCCCTCGGCCATCGAGACCGTGGCGCCGATCACGGGGTACACCGGCTTGCCCGTCTTGATGAGCTGATCGGCGACGTTCTTCGCCTGGTTGATCGGGATCGCGAAGCCCAGCCCGATGGAGCCCGCCTGGGACTGCCCCAGGCCGCCGCTGCCCGCCGACTGGATGGCCGAGTTGATACCGATGACCGCGCCCCGTGAATCCAGCAGCGGACCACCGGAGTTGCCCGGGTTGATGGAGGCGTCGGTCTGGAGGGCGCTCATGTACGAGTTGCTCGACCCGGAGCCGTCACCGGAGGCGACCGGGCGGTTCTTGGCACTGATGATGCCGGTGGTGACCGTGTTGGACAGGCCGAACGGGGCGCCGATCGCGATCGTCGAGTCCCCGACCGCGACCTGCTCCGAGTTGGCGAGCGGGAGCGGAGTCAGACCGGAGGGCGCTTCCTTCAGCTTCACCACCGCCACGTCGTAGCCCTGGGCGCGGCCGACGACCTCGGCGTCGTACTTCTTGCCGTTGGAGAAGGTCGCCGTGAGGTCACCTCCGTTCGCCGCGGAGGCCACCACGTGGTTGTTGGTGAGGATGTGGCCTTCCTTGTCGTAGACGAAGCCGGTGCCCGTCCCGCCCTCGCCGTTCCCCTGCGCCTCGATGGTGACCACGCTCGGCAGCGACTTGGCGGCCACCGAGGCGACCGTACCGGCGTCACGCTTGACCTCCTTCGGGGCGTCCGCCGCGGAGACCGTCGTCGAACCGGTCGAGCCGTCGTCGTTGCGCTCGGCCGCCCAGTAACCGATTCCGCCGCCCACCCCGCCCGCGATCAGCGCGGCCACGAGCACGCCTGTGATCAGCGCGCTCTGGCGCTTGCGCGGGGGCCGGGGCTCGTGTCCCGGCTCCGGCGCGCCCCACGCCGGACCGCCGCTGCCCGCTCCGCCGTACGAGGGAAACTCGGGCGGCGGCGGGGGCCAGCCCGCGTCGGCCGCACGCGGCGGCACGGCGGCGTGCTCAGGCGCCGGACCGTGCTGCGCCGAAGCCGAAGCCGAGGCCGGAGCCTGGGCCGGAGCCGAGGTCGGCGACTGCGACGAGGGGTACTGGCGGGGGGCGGGCTCGCCGTAATGGCCAGGCTGGTCGCCCGTCGACGCCGCCGTCTCATGCGTCGCAGGCTCATGCGCCGCAGGCTTACGCGTCACAGGCTCGTGCGCCGCCGGCTCGTGCGCCTTCGGCTCATGCGCGGCCCCTCGCGGAGCGGACGCGGGCGTGCCCTCGGGAGCGGCATCCGGCACGGGAGGTACGGACGGGTCGGCTGGGACCGCGTTGCCCTCGTTCTCAGTGCTCACAGCTCTTTCTCCTCGGTTCCACGTCGTCTTCGGCAAGAGTCCGCTGTGCAAGTGTCCGCGGTCAGCTTTTCCCACAGCACGTCAGGCCACTGTAAGCAGGACCTGTGCATCTGTCCGCCATCCTTTACTCCGGACAAAACGCTCGCACCTGGACCGACCTGCCGTGAGACACCAGCCGTTCACTCGTCTACCCCCTCACGATGACACCATGACGCGGTGACTCAAGCACGCCAGCACAGCATCCAGGTCGTCGCCCACCGCGGAGCCTCGGAGGACGCCCCCGAGCACACCCTGGCGGCGTACACCAAGGCCATCGAGGACGGCGCGGACGCACTTGAGTGCGATGTACGGCTCACCGCCGACGGTCATCTCGTCTGCGTCCACGACCGCCGGGTGAACCGCACCTCCAACGGACGCGGCGCCGTCTCCGCCCTGGAGCTCGCCGATCTCGCGACCCTGGACTTCGGCTCCTGGAAGGACAGCGAGGAGAGCCCCGACTGGCGGGACCCGGAGTTCACCTCCGTACTGACGCTGGAGCGCCTGCTCGAACTGATCGCGGACGCCGGCCGACCCATCCAGCTGGCCATCGAGACCAAGCACCCCACCCGGTGGGCCGGGCAGGTGGAGGAGCGACTGCTGCAGTTGCTGAAGCGGTTCGGACTGGACGACCCCACACACGGCGGCCGGACCCCGGGCGCCCCCACGCGGGGTGGCCGCATCCTGGGCGGCGCGTCACTGGGCGAGCCCTTCCGGGGCCGGTCCGCGCCGGGCGGAGCCGTTCCGGACGAATCGGCCGTACGGATCATGAGTTTCTCGGCGCGCTCACTGCACCGGATCGCCTCCGCCGCACCCCAGCTGCCGACCGTCTATCTGATGCAGTTCGTCTCACCCCGGCTGCGCGACGGACGGCTCCCCGCCGGAGCCAGGATCGCGGGTCCCGGGATGCGGATCGTCCGTAACCACCCCGGCTATATCGCCCGACTGCACAGGGCGGGCCACCGTGTCCATGTCTGGACGGTGAATGAGCCGGAAGATGTCGATCTCTGCGTCCGTCTCGGAGTCGAGGCGATCATCACCAACCGCCCCAAACAGGTTCTGTCCCAACTGGGCCGTCTTGCCTGACATCTCCCGACTCCGTGCCTGAATCCCCCGACTCCGGCTCACAGTCAGTGATGAAGAGTGCACCGGCGCGTTCGCTCCGTGTTCGAACGCGATGAGTGCGTCAATGGCCTTCCCCTGGCCGGTTTCCGGTCCAGGCCATCGGGGCATCCAACCCGTGGCGTGGGGCAAAGGAGGTCTCGGGGGTGGCGTTTGTGGTGGCACAGGAAGTGCCCACGTCGTCGTGCATGGCCGTACCCCATGGCCCTGCGGGCGTGGGTGAAGCGCGACATCGGATGCGCGAGCAGTTGAGGCGCGGCGGGATGTCGGATTCGGTGGTGGACGACGCCGTACTGATCCTTTCGGAACTTCTCAGCAATGCCTGCCGGCACGGCAGACCGCTGGGGCACACGGAGATCGGTGACGGCGACATACGTGCCGCGTGGCGTGTCGACAAGGCAGGCCGGCTGATCGTGGAGGTGACGGACGGCGGTGGTCCTACGCGGCCCATCCCCGCCACACCCTCGGTCACGGCACGCGGCGGGCGCGGGCTGAACATCATCTCGGCCCTCGCCCAGGAATGGGGGGTACGGGACAGCGCCTCCGGCGAAGTCACGGTGTGGGTCATCGTTACGGATGGGTCCCGTCGCGACGATTTCGCTACGCGCGTCACCTCCCCTCGCCAGCCGCTGGAGAGGCGCGACGGCCTGGCGGAATTGGACGGCCTGGACAGACTGGACGGCCTGGACGCGCTGGAAGGTCTCAACGGCATGGACGGTCTGGACGAGCTGGGTCTCGCGGACGTCTTGGAGGACCGGGACTGACAGCGGCCGGGGGCTGACGACAGAGGCCTGGGACTACTGACAGAGGCCGGGGGCCGACGTCGCGCCGGGGCTGACCGACGCCTCGGACTGACGCACGCCGACGACCGACAGACGCCCCGGACTCACGGACCCCCAGGACCGACGCCGCCCGCGACGACAGACGCCCGGGACAAACAGACGCCCGGGACTGACAGCCGCCCGTACTCACGGACCCCGGACTCACGGACCCCGGACTCACGGACCCCCGGGACCGGCAGAATGCCCGCCTCGCCCGTTCGCGCGGCCGCATCGCGCCCCCTGCAATCCCCGTACGGCTAGGCTCGCGCCGACACCGCATAGCCGCTACCGGGAGAAAGCCACACCATGGCCAAGAAGCGCCCCCAGACGAAGGCCGCGAAGGCTCAGCTCAAGGACGGACCTATTCCGGTGGTGGGGGCCCGTGAGCCCTGCCCGTGCGGTTCTGGCCGTCGCTACAAGGCCTGTCATGGCCGGGCCGCCGCGCACGCCGTCACCGAGCTGGTCCAGCGCCCCTTCGAAGGACTCGCCGGTGAGTGCGACTGGGTCGCGCTGCGCGAGCTGGTGCCCGCCGCGACCGCCGAGCTGACCCTGAAGGAGGGACTGCCCGAGGGAGTTCCCTCCGTAACGCTCGCCACGGTCCTGCCGATGGCCTGGCCCGCGCTGCGCCGCGACGACGGCTCCGTGCTGCTCGCGCTCCAGAACGACACCTCGTCCGGTGATCTGAGCCGTGACCTCGCCGACACGCTCCGGCGTGCGCTGACCGCGGAGCCCGGCAACCCGGTGGCCGCTCAGCGGGTGCCCGCCGACGGTCCGCGCCTCCAGGACATGCTCGCCCCCGACGCCGCCTTCACGCCGGTCGTCCACTCCGGATTCGAGTTCTGGGTCCCGGACGCGCAGAACGCCTCGGCGGAGGTGACCGCGTCCCTGGAGCGCGCCAACGCCGCCGCCATCCCCACCGCGCTGCTCTCGGGTACGGACGCCGCGTACTGGTGCGAGACACCGGAGAAGAACCACCTCCGCTGGGTCATGCCGTACGCCGAGGAGAAGCTGCTCGACGCACTCGCCCGGCTGCACGCCGCGGGCACATCAAGCCTTGGTGAGGACACCCGGCTCGTCGGATCCTTCCGGGCACATGGGCTCACGGTGCCGGTGTGGGACCTGCCGAGCACGATGGGCGCGGAGGAGTGCGAGAAGCCCGCGGCGGAGTTCGCCGAGCGGCTCACCGCCGCGCTCGCCGTCGACGCGCCGCTGACCGGGGACGAACGCCGGGCGCGCGGCGGGCTCACCAACCGCCAGGTGACGCTGAGCTGACAGTCCCGACGGACTGTGACGCGTTCCACTGAAGTCGGTGACACCTGTCACAACTTCCTCTACCGGCAGGTAATTCATTGTCCGAATACACCGGATCGAATTTGCTAACCGCCGATCTCTTGTTACCGTTCTAGAAGCCCGGTCGCTGGTGCATCCCCCGTCGCCAGCGACCGGGCGTCCGCGTTCTCGGACGCTCCGGCCCCTCAATGAGCCGCCGGGGCCGGCGAGTTGCTCCCCGATCTCAGCAGCAGCGGCTCGATCTCCGTACCGCTGCCGTCGATCCCCCCAGCGATCTGCCCCTCGTTCTCCCCGCCATCCCCGCCGTCGCCGCCGCCGTTCCCACTGTTCGCGGGCGCGGAGAACTCCGCCACCGCCAGGTAGGCGGTGCGCTCGCCCCGGGACGGCTCGCGCGGCGTCTCACAGATCGCCGGTTCGCCGCCGGCGTCAATCGGGCAGCGGGTCTGTACGGTCCGTCCGTAGGGCCCCATCAGGCTCAGTACGGCGAGCAGTTCGCCGCCCGTCTCATTGCGGTAGTAGGTACGCGCCCAGGTGTCGGGCCCGTCATCTCTGGCGCGTGGCGAGGTCAGGACACAGGTCTGCGCCTCGATTCCCTCGGGAGAGGCGACCTCGGGCCCGCATCGTTCGGTCGTACGTGCCACAGCGCCCGTACCGCGCGCATCACGCATACCACGCGCACCGGCGGTCACAGCGTTCCCGGCGCTCCCGGGCGTAGCGGACCCTTTAATTCCGGACACAGACGAAAGCCCGGCCTTCGCATCCGCAAGGAGCCCGGTCGCTCCGCTCGCCTCGCCGCTCATGGCTCTGCCTGCCACGCCGTCCTGCCTGCCCCCCATCGCGTGCGTGCCGCCCGTCGCTTCCGCGTCCGACCATGGACCGTCCACGGGGCCGGCGGAGGCGGCGAGCGGAAGCAATGCGGTGAACACCACTACGGCCGCGAGCCCGATCATGCGGAGATTCATGGTGGGGCCCACCTGTCCCTGCCGGGGAATTGCTGACGGTGGGCCGAAGATATCGACGGAATGGGGTGCCCACCGACCGCGCGCGCCCAATTCCCCCGCAACTCGGCCTTACTCGCACCCGTACGAGTGACAGAGCGTGAACGCGTCCCGGCCCCCTGGAGCGCCGGGATACGGTCCGCCCCGCCCCGACCGGTCTGGATCAGACCGGACCGGACCGGGGCGTAGAGCCGTCAACCACCCCGGGCCGTCAACCACCTCGGGCGATCAACCACCCCGGGCGGTCAACCACCCCGGGCCGTCAACCACCCGGGCGGTCAACCCCACACCGGCGGATGACGCGCGGCCGTCAGTACGCGAGCCTGCTGCCGCCGTCCGGCGCGCTCGTGCTCGCCTCGACGAGCGCGTCCACGACCGCCTCCACATCCGGCAGCCAAGGCGCCGCCGAGCCCTCCAGAGGCGCCCGCTCCCAGCGCACCTGTCCGCCGGCCGCCTCGGACGGCGGCAGCACCAGATAGCCGCCCTCGCCGTGGAACCGCAGCGAACTGGGTACCCAGTCCTTGCTGTAGAGGAGCTCACCGAGTTGTTCGAGGCTGTACGGAGCCACCAGCAGTGACCAGCGGGTCGGGGTCGCGACAACCGGCCCCAGCCGCATGCCCATCCGGTCCAGCTCCACCAGCGCACGCGCGCCGGCGACGGCGGGCAGGCTCACCGCGCACGGGGCGCCGCCGCCGGTCGCCAGCACGATCGGGGCCGTGGGGCGGTTGCCCCACCACCAGCGCACCATTCGCTCGTCGGTGGTCGCGGCGAGCAGCCCCGGATCGAAGGGGTGCGCGCCGGGCACGACGCATTCGAGGTCGGGGCAGGCGCAGCCGTGGCCGCGCGTCCCGCGTCCGCCGGCCGACTTGAGTCCGGCACCCGGCAGTACGGGCCATCTCCACGCGGTGGCGCAGGTGAGCGCCGCGTCGAGTTGGGCAGCCCTCCCCTTGCGCCGGAACCGGAGCCTGCGTCGCCTTCCGAGGATCTCGCGCATGAGCGCTCGTTCCTTTCCGTTGAACGCCGAGGTCCACATGACACTGACACCATGTGTGTGCATCACTTCACCGTGCGTACATTTCGACGCGTGGCCGCCCCTTGCCCGAGGCACGAACAGACCGTCTCGGTCCGTGGCGCGTCGCACCGTCCCTGAACCGAACTCGGACTGTCTTCATTAAACGCGTGGCGAGGGGTGGCGTGCGCATGGCGCTTACTGTCCCGGTGCCGTACCGCTGTTCTCTTCCCGCCACTCCGGAGGATGGGTGCGGGCTACGGCGGTTAAGACGCCCAAGCCGGTCGGCAGGTTCCGAGGCGGTCCCAACTGCCCCTGTCCGTCACCGTTTACGTACCCATCACGTTCGGAATGACGCTCCACACGGGTCGTACTCGAACTCAGCACTGAAGGACTCCCAGTTGAGCGCCCTTAGTCGACCGCAAAACCACATCACGGGGGTCAATTTTTGGCCAAGTTCGGCACCTCGCAGACACTCGTCGCTCCTCTAGGACAATGCTGGACATCACATCAGCTGTGCGTGTAGATGTGGATCTATTGATAGCTGCGCAGAATGACATGGGGGTTTGCAATGCTATTGAGTGAAATGCACCGTCCCGGAAGTCGGCTGACATGAGCGCTCCACACATGCCGAATGTGGCTGGAATCGACTCTGCGGTCCCTGCCCCCACACAGACTGTCCCGCCCTTCGACGCCCTTCCGGTCGCGCCGGGCCCACCGATCCAGGACCGGCTGGCGGGCTGGGTCTCCGATCTCACGACCCTCCATGAACTCACCGAAGGCCTGGCCAGGACCCGTTCCCTGGACGGCGCGCTCCATGAACTGCTGCGCGCAGGCGCCGCCCTGGTCGGTGCGCGGCGGGGTCTGGTCCTGTTCGAACCGGCCGACGGTCTCGGTCCCGTCACCACCCTCGGGCTCGGACTCAGCCACGCCGATCTCGGCCTGCTGGAAACCGTGCCGCGCCGCGCCACCTCGTACGGCAGATTCCTCCACGACCCCGACTGCCCCAGCAGCCACAGCAGCCACAACTGCCCCGACAGACCGGCCGAATCCACCGACCCGGTGGAACCGGCCGGACCGGTGGCTGTCCCCGATCTGCTCGCCGACATGGATGCGGGTACGGGTACGGGTACAGGTACAGATGCGGGTACAGGTACGGACACAGGTATGGCGACGGATCCGCGCCAGCGCGAGGTGGCGGCCCGGCTCGGCCTGGGCGCCAGTTACGCCGTACCGCTGGTGGCCGGTGGGGCCGGGCGCGATCCCCGTACGGCCACGGCGCCCCCGGGCGCGCCCGCTCGGTCGGCTCGGCCCGCGAAGCTCGGCGCCGCCGTCTGGTTGTACGACAAGCCCGCCGAGCCGACGGAACGGCAGCGCCATCTGATCGGTCTTTACGTCCGTTACGCCGGCGAACACCTCGCCCGCCTGCTGGAGCTGGAACGTGCCCGCGCCCACGTGACCAGTCTCACCCGCGAGCTGCTGCCCGGTCGACTGCCCCGGATGCCCGGCGTACGCATCGCGGTGCGCCATCGCACCACGGCGGCCGGCGGGGGCGACTGGTACGACGCGCTACCGCTCCCCGAGGGCGCCCTCAGCCTCGCCGTCGGCTCGGTCAGCGGCTCCGGGCCCGGCGCGCTGGCCGCGATGGGACGGCTGCGCGCCGCCTTGCGGGCGTACGCGGTGATGGAGGGCGAGGACCCCATCGCCGTCCTGTCCGATCTGGAGCTGCTGCTCCGGCTGACCGAGCCCGCGCGTACGGCCACGGCGCTCTTCGCATACGCCGAACCCGCCCGGCGCACGCTCGTACTGGCCGGAGCCGGGCACGCGCCCCCGCTGGTCGTCGGCGAAGGGCGTACCGAGTTCATCGAGACGTCGCTCTCCGCGCCGCTCGGGATGCTCTCCTGCTGGCAGGCGCCGAGCGTGGAGCTGGTGACCGCCCCCGGAGAAACGGTGCTGCTCTATACGGACGGACTGCTGCGCCGTACGGGCGAGCCCATGGACCGGGCCTTCGCCCGGCTGCACACAGCCGCCGCGAGTGTCCCCACGACCGCCAGGGACGATCCGGGAGCGGTCGCCGACCACGTACTGCGGGCCCTGCTGCCCGCCCTCCCCGCGGAGCCCGACGGACCCGGAACGGCCGGTCTCGCGCAGCCCTGCCATCCCCCGGAGCCGGACGAGGACTTCGCACTGCTCGCCGCCCGCTTTGAGTGATCATGACGGATTCCTCACAGAGAGCCGGGGCCTTCCTCCCCTCGCACATACGATGGAAAAGATGGTCCAGATCCGTAGTCGTATGAGGAGAAGACGTGGCTGAGGAGCTCACACCGGAGACCCCGGAGCCGGAGACCCCTGAAACAGAAGAAGCCCCCATCAAGCCGAGGAAGAACGGTCTGTACCCGGGCGTGTCCGATGAGCTCGCAGAGAACATGAAGTCAGGCTGGGCCGACACCGAGTTGCACGGCCTGGAGCCGATCGCGCAGGCGTCCGAGACCGCCGCCCGCCGTGCCGCGCTCTCCGCGCGCTTCCCCGGCGAACGCCTGGTGATCCCCGCGGGCAACCTCAAGACCCGCTCCAACGACACCGAGTACGCCTTCCGTGCCTCCACGGAGTACACGTACCTCACCGGCGACCAGACCCAGGACGGCGTCCTCGTACTGGAGCCGAAGCCCAACCAGGGCGGGCACGACGCGACCGTCTATCTGCTGCCGCGCTCCAACCGCGAGAACGGCGAGTTCTGGCTCGACGGCCAGGGCGAGCTGTGGGTCGGCCGCCGGCACTCCCTCACCGAGGCCGAGCAGCTTCTCGGCATCCCCGCCAAGGACGTACGGGAACTGCCCGCCGTCCTCAAGGACGCCACGGGCCCCGTCCGCAACGTCCGGGGACACGACGCCGGTGTCGAGGCCGCGCTGACCGACAAGGTCACCGCCGAGCGGGACGAGGAGCTGCGCGTCCATCTCTCCGAGGCTCGCGCCGTGAAGGACGCGTTCGAGATCGGCGAGCTCCAGAAGGCCGTGGACTCCACCGTCCGGGGCTTCGAGGATGTCGTGAAGATCCTCGACAAGGCCGAGGCCACCAGCGAGCGCTACATCGAGGGCACGTTCTTCCTGCGCGCCCGCGTCGAGGGCAACGACATCGGCTACGGCTCGATCTGCGCGGCGGGACCGCACGCCACCACCCTGCACTGGGTACGCAACGACGGTGACGTACGCCCCGGCGATCTGCTGCTGCTCGACGCCGGTGTGGAGACCCACACCCTCTACACCGCGGACGTCACGCGCACCCTGCCGATCAACGGCCGCTACAGCGAGCTCCAGCGGAAGATCTACGACGCGGTCTACGAGTCCCAGGAGGCCGGCATCGCGGCGGTGCGGCCGGGCGCGAAGTACCGCGACTTCCACGACGCCTCGCAGCGGGTCCTCGCCGAGAAGCTCGTCGAGTGGGGGCTCCTTGAGGGGCCGGTCGAGAAGGTCCTGGAGCTGGGCCTCCAGCGCCGCTGGACGCTGCACGGCACCGGTCACATGCTCGGTCTGGACGTCCACGACTGCGCGGCCGCGCGCCGGGAGGCGTACGCCGATGGCACGCTGGAGGCCGGTATGTGCCTCACCGTCGAACCGGGGCTCTACTTCCAGGCCGATGATCTGACCGTGCCCGAGGAGTACCGCGGCATCGGCGTCCGGATCGAGGACGACATCCTCGTCACGGAGGACGGGAACCGGAACCTCTCGGACGCGCTGCCGCGCCGGGCCGACGAGGTCGAGGCCTGGATGGCGGCGCTCAAGCAGGCCTGAGCCCGAGCACGACCCCCGGTCCCGGTCCGGTCCCGATCCCTGTCCCGGTGTCTGAGCCGGGGCTTGAGCCCGGTCCTGCTGGTCCTGCCAGTCCTGGTGGTCCTGCCAGTCCTGGTGGTCTTGGCGGAGGGCGTCCCGCTCGGAGTTCACATGGCTCTGAGCAGGGCGCCCTCGCGCCATTTCAGGATCTTGTCGAAGCTGACCACCGCGCCGCGCCCCGGCCGGTTGCCGAACTGCACATGATCGGCGAGTTGCTCGATCAGCCCCAGCCCCCTGCCGTTCTCGGCCATGAGCGCGGGAGCGGGGGCAGGGGCGGGGGCGGGGGCGGGAGCGGGAGCCGTACGACCCGCGGGGGCGGGGGCCGTACGCCGCAGCACCCTTCGGGCGGGAAATCCCGGGCCCGAGTCGGCCACTTCGATACGGCATCTCTCGCCGTCCAGATACACGGTCACCCGGTACGCCCCCGGAGGCTCACCGGCCCCCTCGTTCCCGCCGTGCTCAACGGCGTTCGCACAGGCTTCGCTGAGCGCGACCGACAGATCGAAGGAGATGTCGGGGTCGACACCCGCGGTGTCCATGGCGCCGAGCAGAAGGCGGCGGGCGAGCGGAACGCTCGCGGCTTCGCGCCGCAAGTGGACAGACCACCAGATGCTCATGCTCCAGCCTCCAGGCTGCGGCTCGACATACCGGCGCTCGACATATCGAGGCTCGACATACCGATACGTATTGCCCCGCGCCTCCGGTCTAAGCACGCGGTTGACGTGATAGCCCTCATTCGGCGGACGCGTCCGTGGCGCACCGCGGTGTATGGGGCGGAGTAGCGGTGTATGGGGCGGAGTAGGGGACGGGGCACAGCGGTATGGACAGAGACCTGGCGGGGACCTGGCGGGGATCTGGCGGGGACCTGGCAGAGATCGGGGCGGAGATCCGGGCAGAGATCGGGCAGAGAGTGACCTTCCGGACCTGCCCTACGGCGCCCGGGGCCGCAGTGCGATGATGACCCGGCCATGTCCAGTCCCGTCCGCATGTACGCCGGAGCCGCGCCGCGGCTGCTGAGGGCCGCGGTGTTCACCGCGGTCTGCGTCGTGCTGTCGGCGACCGGGCATGTACTCGCCGCCTGTGCGCCGGTCCCCTGGTGGACTCTGCTCCTCGGCTTCCTGGGAGTGTTCGCGGTCGCCGCCCCGCTCGCCGGACGGGCGCGCTCGACCGGCTCCATCGTCATCGCCCTGATGGGTGGTCAGCTCGGCCTGCACAGCCTGTTCGGCATCGGCCAGCAGCACCTCAAGGCGCCGGCGGGCACGGACGACGCGCTGATCAGACTGGCCGCGAAACTGGTCTGCGGACCGGGGCCTGCCTCACTCAGCGCGGTCGACGCACAACGGATCGTCGCCAACGCGGGGATCAGCCCGGTGGGTTCGACGACGAGTACCCATCAGCACATGGCGTCCGCGTTCGGACCCGCGGCCTCGACCACCGCGTCGGCCACCATCGCGGGCGAAGGACTGCTGCCCTCCCTCCCCATGGTGCTCGGGCATCTGCTTGCCGCCCTCGCGACGGGCTGGCTGCTGCGCCGCGGGGATCTCGCTCTTCTCCGTCTCGCCCAGCTGTCGACGCAGGGTATCGACGAAGTCACCGACAGTGCGTTGCTGCGGGCCCTGCGCGCGGCTCTCGCCCTCGTACGGGCCCTGCGCGCCGGGCTGCCCGGGCTGCCCGCGCCGCAACCGCACGCCTGGCGTGGCCCGTACCGTACTCTCCCGCCGCCGTCCGGCGAGACGCTCCAGCACACGGTGATCAGACGCGGCCCTCCGGCCGTATTCGCTCTCGCAGCCTGACGCGACACCCCCGCGCTTCCGCGTGCCGATGGACATCGGACAGGGACCGGGTGAGGTCGCGATGCCGTCGCACACCGATGCGGCGACCCCGTCTGTTCACCCCTCTCTCCTTTCTCTCGCACCGTGGAGTGTTCTGTGTTCTCTGTAAAGAACGTCACCCGCGTCTCCGTCGCCGGCGGTATCGCCGCGACCGCCCTTCTGCTGATGGCCGGCTCCGCCTCCGCGCATGTCAGCGTGCAGCCGCAGGGCGAGGCTGCCAAGGGCGGTTCCGTGACGGTCAACTTCAAGGTCCCCAACGAGCGCGACAACGCCTCCACCGTCAAGGTCGAGGTGAATCTCCCCGACGACCACCCGCTGGCGTCCGTGATGCCGCAGCCCCTCCCGGGCTGGAAGGTCGAAGTCACCAAGACCAAGCTCGCCAAGCCGCTGGAGATGCACGGCAACACGATCACCGAGGCCGTGTCCAAGGTCACCTGGACCGCGGACGGCGGCAAGATCGGACCGGGCCAGTTCCAGCAGTTCCCGCTCTCCGTCGGACAACTCCCCGAGGACGCCGACCAACTGGTCTTCAAGACGATCCAGACGTACGACAACAGGGACATCGCCCGTTGGATCGAGGAGCCCAAGGAGGGCGCGGCGGAGCCCCTGAGCCCCGCGCCCGTGCTGAAGCTCACCGCGGCCACCGGGGACGGGCACGGCGCCTCGGCCACCGCCGGGACCGAGGCGAAGGACGAAGCGAAGCACGCGACGGCCTCCGCCGACGCGAGTGACACCACCGCCCGTGCCCTCGGTCTCATCGGCATCCTCGTCGGCATCGCCGGGGTGACCTTCGCCGTGCTGGCCGGCCGGCGCCGTACGGCCTGACGCTCCCCTCACGCGCTACGGCCACTGCTGGGGCCACTGCTACGGCGACGGCCACGCGCACCACGGCACCAACCGCACCACGTATCCGAGGCGCCCGAGACACGCGGGGCCGGGAATCAGACCCGGCCCGCGTGTCCGGTGCCCGTACTCCACGACCAGGAAATATCCCCATGCGCACGAAGACAGTGACGTCCCGCAACAAGGCGGTGGCCTCCGCCGCCGCCCTCGTCGCGGCTCTGGCACTCACCCTGACCGCCTGCGGCGGTGGCGGCGACGACTCGGCGAAGCCCGTCGCCGATGTCTCCGCCGAGCCGAAGACCCAAGCCGCGACCGTGCTCGACACACCGTTCAAGAAGCCGAACCTCGTCCTGAAGGACACCAAGGGGGAGTCGTACGACTTCCGCGAGGCGACCAAGGGCAAGCCGACGCTCATCTACTTCGGCTACACCAACTGCCCGGACGTCTGCCCGACAACGATCAGCAATATCGCCATCGCCCGTAAGTCGCTGCCCAAGGCCGACCAGGACAAGCTCCAGGTCGTCTTCGTCACCACCGACCCGGAGCGGGACACCTCCGCCGAACTCGGCAAGTGGCTGGCCAGCGCGGGCGATCCGTCCTTCGTCGGTCTCACCGGTGACTTCCCCACCATCCAGGCGGGCGCGCGTCAGCTCGGCATCGGCATCGACGCACCCAAGAAGGAGAAGGACGGCACCGTCGTATCGATGCACGGCGCGCAGGTCATCGCGTTCTCACCGAAGACCGACGGCGGGTATGTCCTCTACGGCGAGGACGCGTCCTCGGACGACTACGCCAAGGACCTGCCGAAACTCATCAAGGGTGAGACCCCGTGAACCGCCGTGCCCCGCTCGCTCTCGCGGCCGGAATGATCGCCGCGCTCGCGCTGGCCGGCTGTTCCTCGGCATCATCCGCTTCCTCCTCTTCGTCCGACTCTTCCGCCAACCCCTCGGGCAACGCACCTCAGTTGAAGGTCAGCGGTGGCTATATGCCGCGCCCGGTCGGCGATCTCGCGGCAGGCTTCCTCGTCGTCACCAACAGCGGGGGCGCCGCCGACACGCTCACCTCGGTCACCAGCGACATCTCCGACGACATCACGATCCACAGCACCGAGAACCAGAAAATGCGGAAGGTGAAGTCCTTCGACATCCCGGCCGGCGGCAAGCTGAACCTCGCGCGTGGTGGCAACCACATCATGTTCATGAGTCTCAAACGCCAGCCGGAGCAGGGCCAGAAGGTCGGCATTGAACTGCACTTCGAGAAGGCCGACCCCATCAAGGTCGAGCTTCCCGTGAAGGAGATCAACTACAACCCGGCCCAGCGATGAGGGACTGAGGGACCATGACAGCCACCGCCCCGCGCTTCGGATCCGCACCGTTGGTGCGGCTACTGCTCATTGCCACGGTGCTTCTCGGCGCCGTCTTCACCGTGCTCTCCGGCACGGCGTCGGCGCATGCCGCACTGACCGGGAGCACCCCCGAGGACGGGGCGGTGGTCGCCACCGCTCCCAAGGACATCAGCCTCACCTTCTCCGAACAGGTCGCCATGGGCGACGACTCGATCCGTGTGCTCGATCCGGACAACAAGCGCGCCGACGCCGGGAAGATCCGCGACCTGAGCAGCGGCGGCACCGTCACCTACGGCATCGACCTCCACGCGGGGCTGCCCGACGGCACCTACACCGTCGCCTGGCAGGCCGTCTCCGCCGACAGCCATCCCATTTCCGGCGCCTTCACCTTCTCCATCGGAGCGCCTTCGACCACCACGGCCGCCGTGCCCAGCGGGGAAGCCGGCGGGGGACTGGTCGGCACCCTCTACGACATCGCGCGCTATATCTCGTACGCCGGTTTCATCCTCCTCGTCGGCGGTGCGGCCTTCGTCCTCGGCTGCTGGCCGCGCGGCGCGTCCGTACGTCCCCTGCAACGGCTCGTCGTACAGGGCTGGCTCACCCTCACCGCCGCCACGCTCGTGCTGCTGCTCCTGCGCAGCCCGTACACCGGCTCGGGCGAACTGGGCGACGCCTTCGATCTCGGCGGACTACAGGACGTCCTGGCCACCAAGACGGGGGCGGCGCTCGTCTCCCGGCTGCTGCTGCTCGGCGCCGCCGCGCTGTTCGTCGCCGTCCTCTTCGGCGCGTACGCGAAGCGGGAGACGCCCCGGGACGAGGAGGAGCGCAAGGAGAGGAAGGACCTCACCTTCGGACTCGCCGTGGGTGGCACGGTCGTCGCGGCCGGGATCGCCGGAACGTGGGCGCTCGCCGAGCACGCCTCGACCGGGATCCAGACCGGTCTTGCCATGCCGGTGGACGTCCTGCATCTGCTGGCGGTGGCGGCCTGGCTCGGCGGGCTCACGGCGCTGCTCGTCGCGCTCTACCGGGCGCCCTCCATCGAGAACGCGGCGGTGCGGCGCTTCTCGCGCGTCGCGTTCATCAGCGTCGTCGTACTCGCCGTGACCGGGCTCTACCAGTCCTGGCGTCAGGTCGGATCGTGGTCGGCGCTCTGGGGCACGTCATATGGGCAGCTCCTTCTGGTCAAGGTCGGGCTCGTCGCTGTGCTGGTCGGGATCGCTTGGTTCTCCCGGCGGTGGACGGGACGGCTGGGACAACGGGCTGAGGCAGGGGCAACGGAGGCAGAGGCAGGGACGGGGACTGGGGCAGGGACAGGGACAGGGAGAGAGGAAGGGGTAGGAATCGAGGCGGATGCGGATGCGGAGGCGGATGCCGAAGCCAAGGCCGGAGCCGAAGCCGCGACGGGATCGGAGACTGGGAGTGGAACCAAGCCCGCCGCGGCGACGACCGTCGTTGGTGACAGTGAGAGAGCTACCCAGCTCGCACGGCAGAAAGCCGCACTGGCGTCTGCTCGCCAGAAGCGGATCCGCGACGCCGACCCAGGGCGAATCGGACTGCGCCGTTCCGTATTGGCCGAAGCCGGAGTCGCCGTGGTGCTCCTCGCCGTCACGACCGTACTGACCTCCACCGAACCGGGCCGTACCGCCGAGCGGGAAGCCGGTGCGACCGGCGGCACGGCCGCCACCACGCCCGCGTCCGAAGGCCCCGTCAACGTCACGCTGCCCTTCGACACCGGCGGCGAGAACGGCGAGGGCACCCTGCGGCTCACCCTCGACCCCGGCCGCTCCGGCGCCAACGCGATGCATATCTACATCGACGGCCCGGACGGACAACCACTGGATGTGCCCGAGGTGAGGGCCGCCTTCACCCTCACGGCCCAAAAGATCGGTCCGCTGCCGATCGTCCCCGAGCGCTTCGCTCCCGGACACTGGAGCGCGGACGCCGTACAGATCCCGATGCCGGGTGAGTGGCAGCTCCAGCTGACCGTTCGTACCTCCGACATCGACCAGACGACCGTCGACAAGAACGTGAAGATCGGCTGACCCATCGTGAGCGAGACAACCCGGCAGGACCACGACAACCGGCACGGCCACGACGACGACCGGGCCCCTCTCGCCGGTATCTCCAGGCGGCGGCTTCTCGGCACCGCGGGCGCCGTCGGCGCGACCGGACTCGCCCTCGGCGCGGTGGGCGGAGCCGGCGCCTACGCGGCGAGCCGCCCCGCGCCGACGACCGCGCTGACCAGCGTCGGCACGGACTCCGTCCCCTTCCACGGCGCACATCAGCCCGGCATCACCACGCCCTCGCACGCCCGTGGGCATCTGATCGCCTTCGACCTGGCCCCGGGCGCGGGACGGAAGGAAGCCGCCGCGCTGCTGCGCCGCTGGTCGGCCTCGGCGCGGACGCTGATGGCCGGTGAACCGGCCGCGGGCGGCGGCGCGGGAACGGGCGGAGCGGACGGCGGCCATGACACCGGTATCGCCCTGGACGCGGGGCCCTCCTCCCTCACCGTGACCTTCGGATTCGGCCGCACCTTCTTCGACCGTACGGGCCTGGCCGCCCGGCGCCCGGCCGCTCTGGATCCGCTGCCCGCCTTCTCCTCGGACCATCTCGACGCCGGACGCAGCAACGGTGATCTCTGGATCCAGATCGGCTCCAACGACGCGCTTGTGGCCTTCCACGCGCTGCGCGCGCTCCAGAAGGACGCGCGCGCGGCGGCCCGGGTGCGCTGGCAGATGAACGGCTTCAACCGCACCCCCGGCGCCACCGCCCACCCCATGACCAGCCGGAATCTCATGGGTCAGATAGACGGCACCCGCAACCCCAAGCCGTCGGAGCCCGACTTCGACCGGCGGATCTTCGTCCCGGCGACCCCGGCGGCCGGCACCCCGTCCTGGATGGCGGGCGGCTCCTACGCGGTCGTACGGCGTATCCGTATGCTCCTGGACGACTGGGAAAAGCTCACGCTCACCAAGCAGGAGCAGGTCATCGGCCGCCGCAAGTCCGACGGCGCGCCGCTCACAGGCGGTACGGAGACGACCGATCCGGACCTGGACCGGTTGGGACCGGACGGCAAGCCCGTCATCCCCAGCAACGCGCACGCCCGGATCTCGACACCGGAGGCCAATGGCGGGGCCGCGATGCTGCGCCGCCCTTTCTCCTTCCACGACGGGATCGGGCCGGACGGGACCCCGGACGCGGGGCTGCTCTTCGTCTGCTGGCAGGCCGATCCGCTCAAGGGGTTCGTACCGGTGCAGCGCAAGCTCGACCGGGGGGACGCCCTCTCGGCGTTCATCCGACATGAGGCGAGCGGTCTCTTCGCGGTGCCGGGGGGCGCGCGCGAGGGGGAGTACGTAGGGCAGCGGCTCCTGGAGTCCTGAGCCCGCACGCCCCCCACCTCGGGGTTTACGAGCCCGGATTCACGAGAGGCGTCGGCCTATTAGGGTGACCGTATGTCGGCCACGCGCTACACGTATCTCGGCCCCGAGGGCACCTTCACGGAAGCGGCCCTCCGTACGCTCCCGGAGTCAGCCACGCGGGAACTCGTCCCCATGGTCTCCGTACCGGCGGCCCTCGACGCCGTGCGGAACGGGGATGCCGCGGCCGCACTGGTACCGATCGAGAATTCGGTGGAGGGCGGGGTCACCGCGACCCTCGACGAGCTCGCCTCCGGCGAACCGCTGATGATCTACCGCGAGGTGCTGCTGCCGATCACCTTCGCCCTGCTCGTACGGCCAGGGACGGAGTTGTCGGACGTGAAGACGGTGACCGGTCATCCGGTAGCGCAGCCGCAGGTGCGGAACTGGCTGCGGGCCCATCTGCCGGACGCCCTGTGGGAATCGGCCGCGTCGAACGCGGACGGGGCGCGGCTGGTGCAGGAGGGCAGGTTCGACGCGGCCTTCGCGGGTGAGTTCGCGGCGGCGACGTACGGCCTTGAGCCCCTCGTCACCGAGATCCATGACGCGGAGAACGCGGAGACGCGCTTCGTTCTGGTCGGCCGGCCCGCGCGTCCGGCGGCGCCGACGGGCGCGGACAAGACGTCGGTCGTCATCTGGCTGGGCGACGACCACCCGGGTGCGCTGCTCGAACTGCTCCAGGAGTTCGCGGTCCGCGGCGTCAACCTGATGCTGATCCAGTCGCGGCCGACAGGCGCGGGAATCGGCAATTACTGCTTCGCCGTGGACGCCGAGGGTCATATCTCGGACCGGCGGGTGGGTGAGGCGCTGATGGGGCTGAAGCGGATCTGCCCCAAGGTGCGGTTCCTCGGCTCGTACCCGCGGGCGGGAGTGTCCCCGGCCGATGTGCCGCCGCTGCGGCCCGGGACCTCGGACACGGCGTTCATCGAGGCATCGGACTGGCTGGCGCGCAGCCAGGACGGCCGCGCCTGAGGCCCGACCGCCGGGGCGCCGGCCCGGGCCGGCCCAGTCCAGGCCGGGCCGGGACCTGCCCGGTGGGATGGGGTCACTGCCGCCCTACGCGCCGGGCCCTCGTCCGGCCGGGTCCTCGTCCGGCCGGGTCCTCGTCCGGCCGGGTCCTCGGCACGCCACGCCCGCGCCCGGTCGTATCGTGTCGCAGGACCTGTGGATGTATCGCGGAGTTATCCACAGGCCTGGTCGTCACCCTGGGGACAAGTCGACAACACGGACCTGCGCAGTCGACAAATCGCTCCTGCCACCCTCTCTCCGTCCACAGGACACCGAGGAGCCTCGCGTCACCTCAATTCCCGTGATCAACTCGTTAGAGCGAGCAATTCCCACCCGAATGAGTGCGCAAAGCGGGTTTGAGAAGAGAATCAGTCCGACTGTCCCCGGCTTTCGAGGCAACCTTTTCGGCGATCCACAGATCCTCCACACAGCCTGTGGATAACTCTGGAGCCCTGTGCATTTCTGTGGACAACTCACGCCGCAACCGGCTCAAGTCCCGTTCCCCACAAGGGAAGTGAGTCAAGGCGGCTACACCGGAATGCCTCGTTCCGGGGAATTGTGCCCCCTTTATTGACGAACACCGAGCAACCGGCGACGATTTTCCCGACAGGTTTACCAATTCCGGCAATTAGGACAAAGTGGAGCGCCTGTCGATATCGGGTGGGTCGGCGTCAGTGCGCACCGGTAGCCTGGTGGGGTGATTGACCTTCGCCTGCTCCGTGAGGACCCCGACCGTGTTCGCGCCTCCCAGCGCGCCCGTGGAGAGGACGTCGCGCTCGTCGACGCCCTGCTCTCCGCCGACGAGCGGCGCCGGTCGTCCGGCCTGCGCTTCGACGAGCTGCGCTCCGAGCAGAAGTCGCTCGGCAAGCTCATCCCCAAGGCGTCCCCGGAGGAGAAGGCGGAGCTGCTCAGGAAGGCTGAGCAGCTGAAGTCGGACGTCAAGGCCGCCGACGCCGAGCAGCATGAAGCCGATGAGGACGCCAAGCGGCTGCTCCTCCAGATCGGCAACATCATCCACCCCGACGTTCCGGTGGGCGGCGAGGAGGACTTCGTCGTCCTGGAGACGCACGGCACGATCCGTGACTTCGCGGCAGAGGGCTTCGAGCCCAAGGACCACCTGGAGCTCGGCGAGGCGCTGGGCGCCATCGACGTCGAGCGGGGCGCCAAGGTGTCCGGCTCGCGCTTCTACTATCTGACGGGTGTCGGCGCGCTGCTGGAGCTCGCCCTCGTCAACGCGGCGATCGCGCAGGCCACCGACGCCGGCTTCATCCCGATGCTCACGCCCGCGCTGGTCCGCCCGCGCGCCATGGAGGGCACGGGCTTCCTCGGCCAGGCCGCGGAGAACGTGTACTACCTGGAGAAGGACGACTACTACCTGGTCGGTACGTCAGAGGTGCCGCTCGCCGCGTACCACATGGACGAGATCATCGAGGCCGAGAAGCTGCCCCTGCGATACGCGGGCTTCTCGCCGTGCTACCGCCGCGAGGCCGGGACGTACGGCAAGGACACCCGGGGAATCTTCCGGGTCCACCAGTTCGACAAGGTCGAGATGTTCTCGTACATCGATCCTGCCGATGCCCAGTCCGAGCACCAGCGGCTGCTGGACTGGGAGAAGCAGTGGCTGACCAGCCTCGGGCTGCCCTTCCAGGTGATCGATGTGGCCACGGGCGATCTGGGTGCCTCGGCCTCGCGCAAGTTCGACTGCGAGGCGTGGATCCCGACCCAGGGCAAGTACCGCGAGCTGACCTCGGCGTCCAACTGCGACAGCTTCCAGGCCCGTCGGCTCTCCGTCCGGATGCGGGACGGCAAGCAGGTCAAGCCGCTGGCGACACTGAACGGCACGCTGTGCGCCGTTCCGCGTACGATCGTGGCGCTTCTGGAGAACCACCAGCAGCCGGACGGCTCGGTGTGGGTGCCCGAGGTGCTCCGCCCGTATCTGGGCGGCCGTGAGGCACTGGAACCGATCGCCAAGTGAGCACGGACTCCACAGCGGCGCCCGCGCCCTCACAGTCTCCCGCGCCGACGTCCCCGCCCGCCTCGGGGCCGTCGCCGGACGGGCCCTCGTCGTCCGGGCAGTCGTCGTCCGGGCCCTCGCCGTCCGGGGCGTCGTCCTCGGAGCCGTCGTTCCCGTACAGGCTGGTCGCGACCGATCTGGACGGCACGCTGCTGCGTGAGGACGGCACGGTCTCCGGGCGTACGCGCGAAGCGCTCGCCGCCGTCACCGCGGCGGGCGCCGCGCACATCATCGTCACCGGACGCGCCGTGCCATGGACCCGGCACATACTGGACGATCTGGGGTACGAGGGTCTCGCGGTATGCGGCCAGGGTGCGCAGGTCTATCACGCCGGTGAGCACAGGCTGCTGACGTCACTGACGCTGGACCGTCAACTGGCCGGGCTGGCGCTGGCCAAGATCGAGGGAGAGGTCGGCCCGCTGGCACTGGCCGTGAGCCGGGACGGACTCGACGGCGATGTGCTGGTCGGCCCCGGCTACCGACTACATGACGGCCCGCTGCCGACAGTGCTGGTCGACGATCCGTCGGAGATGTGGTCTGCTCCGCTGAACAAGGTGTACATCCAGCATCCGCGGCTGGACGACGACGCGTTGGCGCACGCCGCGCGGGCGGTGGTCGGCAATCTGGTGGACGTGGTGATGGCGGGCCCCGGGGTCGTGGAGATCCTTCCGCTGGGCCTGAGCAAGGCCACCGGACTCTCGCTGGCGGCGCGCCGGCTGGGCGTCAAGGCGGCGGACACGATCGCCTTTGGCGACATGCCGAACGACATCCCGATGTTCGGCTGGGCACGGCACGGTGTGGCGATGGCCAACGCACACGAGGAGTTGAAGGCCGTGGCGGACGAGGTCACGGCGTCGAACGAGGACGACGGCATCGCGCTGGTGCTGGAGAAGCTGCTGGGCCAGAGCCGGGCCTGATCGAGAAAACCGTCCCCAGGACTTGTGGGTCCGGTGCGGCTCGGTAGGCCGTTGCCCCGCCGGTCGGCGAATCCTCCGGGAAGGGGCGGCCCGCGCGGATGCGCGCTCGAAGCGGCCGCCCCCTGGGCAGCGCGCCGGCGGCTGCGCGGAGTGGTGATGGCTACTCCGGTGCCTACGCGGTGCTGCCCCGCTGGGAACTCGACGGACTCGGCCTCCCGGTCATCGCCGCGCTCCGCTCCCGGTCCGGGGTGTGTTGTGACACAACTACTCTGACCGGCAGGGCGGTTCCACGCCACCGAATATCGGCGGCACGGTCCGCGCCCGTCCAAGAGATGCGACGGACGGACGCGGACCGTCCTAAAAGGATCAGCGGCGCTTACGCCCGCGACGCAGATCCCTCAATTGGTGGACGACGTCGTCCACCCTGGCGTCCACGCGGTGGATGTCCGCGGACATCTCGCACAGCCGGTTACCGATGGCTGCGACAACCCGATTGGTCGCGTCGAGCCGCCGGTCCAGACTGTCGAGCCGGTACGACATCCGGTTCAGAACCGGACCCAACTCCCGGAGCGCGACCCCGACCTCACCGAGGCATGCCTCGACGTCGGTGACCCGACGGTCGAGGTCCACGTACCCCTTCCGCAGAGCGTCCTCGGCATCGAGGAGATACGTACGGACGCACCGCGCGATGTCGCTGTCGCGAAGGAGCATCGCGATGTTGAGGACGGCGCGACGGGGGTAGAGCGTGAGGCTGGAACGCCTCTGTGGATAACTCCCGTCGCCCCCGGATGAGAGTGACATCTTGTCACTCTGATATTCCCGCAGGTCAGAGCCTCGCAGTACATGCATCCCGTTCTCGGACAGCTCCGCGCGATGCCTTGCGGTCAACTGCCTGATGACGTCTGTGGATACTTCGAAGTACCGCGCGACGCCCTCGGTCGCGATGTGTACGCCGTCGTGCAGCAGCCGCAGCGCCTTGACCTTGTCGAGCGCCTCGACCCGCCCCACAACACTGTCGCGCATCGCTCGCGATTCGAGCAGAGCACCTTCAGGTGGCATGGATATGCCTTCCCCTTGTAGAACCGATGATGGTCGGCCCTGTCCCCGGGCTTCAGGGGCGGAGGTCGGCTCACGGTGGCTACTCACTCAATGACCGGTGCGGCTTTCGATCCGGCACCGGCAATCCCCAGTTTCACAAAGGCTCGACGCTACGACTCCCAGTTGCCTCCACGCACTCCGAACAACGAGCCGATAAGCGTACAGTTACGCCGCAACCCCCGCCTATCAGGCAGGGGTTGCGGCGTAACGACGACGGCATACGTCGGATGACGCGCCAGACAGAAGCAGACAAGGGCAGGCGAAGACAGCGGAGGCGAGCCTTCGGCTCACTCCTCGCCCGCGAGCGTCAACGTCCGTAGTTTCTGGCCCGCGTACCAGGTCGCGACGACCGAGACACCCACCAGCAGGACCACTGCCAGCGGCAGTCCGACGTCCGAGGTGATCGTCGTACCGTCGCCGATCTTCTGGGCGAGGGCCAGGGACCACTGCTGGACGCTGAGCGTGCGCGCGCCCGCGACCAGGCTGCCGAAAAGGGTCTCCCAGACCAGCGCGTAGACGAGTCCTATGACCATCGCGTGCCGGCTGACCGTACCGAGCAGCAGGAAGAGCGCGCTGTAGGCGATCGAGGCGACCAGTGCCGCGACCGTATAGGCGATGGCGATCTGCTGGCCGTTGCCGTTCAGGATGAATCCGGCGATGAACGTGGGGATCGCGGAGAACGCCATCGTCACGGCTATCGCCACGAGCAGCTTGGTGAAGATGATCGTCGGCCGTTTCACCGGCTTGGACAGCAGATAGACGATCGAGCCGTCATCGATCTCGGGCCCGATCGCGCCCGTCCCCGCGATCACGCCGATCAGCGGCACCATCGTGGCCAGGGCGAAGCCGCCCAGCACGTCGGACGCGACCTGGTCGTCCACTCCGTTGAAGCCTCGGACGGCCGCCGCGATGAGGATCAGCAGAGCGGGCAGTACGAAGAGGATCGCGGCCCGGCGCCTGCCGAGCAGGGCCCGGTAGGTGAGCCGGGCGACTGTGGGGTTGTACATGACGTCACAGCTCCTTTCAGGCCGCTCAGGCCGCTACGAGGTAGGAGAAGACCGATTCGAGGGACTCGTCCGAGGGCGAGACCGCGAGCAGCCGGATGGAGTGCTCACGGGCGACCCGCGGCAGCAGTTCGGTGAAGCGGCCGAAGTCGACAGCCTGGATACGCAGTGCGCCCTCGGCGACGTCGACCTCGATACCGGCCGTTGACGGGTCGGCGATCAGCGCGGCGGCGAGCGCGCGGTCGTCGCTGGACCGTACGAGATAGCGGTGCGGCCGGTCGGTCATCAGGCGGCGGATCTTGCGGAAGTCGCCGGAGGCGGCATGGCGGCCGGCCACGATCACCTCGATGTGCGAGGCGAGTTGCTCGACCTCCTCCAGGATATGGGAGGAGAACAGGACTGTCCGCCCCGTGGCGCCCATACGCCGCAGCAGATCCATCAGCTGCATCCGCTGGCGCGGGTCCATCCCGTTGAACGGCTCGTCCAGGAGCAGCACCGACGGGTCGTGCACCAGCGCGGACGCCATCTTCACGCGCTGGCGCATGCCCTTGCTGTACGTCGCGATCTTGCGGTCCTGCGCGTACTCCATCTCGACCGTGGCGAGCGCCTCGCGGGCCGCCTTCGTGCCCAGTCCGTGCAGTTCGGCGTTTGCCACGACGAAGTCGAGACCGGTGAGGAAGTCGTACATCGCCTCCCGCTCGGGCACGATGCCGATCTGCCGGTAGACGCCCTCGTTGCGCCAGATCTGCTCTCCGTCGAGGGTGACGGTGCCCGTGGAGGGGGCGAGGAAGCCCGCCATCATGTTGATGAGGGTGGACTTGCCCGCGCCGTTGGGGCCGAGCAGGCCGGTGACGCCGGGGCCGATCGTCATCGTGACGTCGTTGACGGCCACCACATTGCCGAACCAGCGCGAGGTGTGCTCGATATTGATGGTGGTCACAGCCCGACCTTCCGGTAACGGCGCATGAGAACGGCGTACGAGCCGAGGACGAGCGCGAGAACGACCAGCAGATAGATCACGCCCACGCCGGCCGAGGGGCCCGCTTCGCCGGGGAAGGCGGAGGTGGCGCCCAGGAAGGCGGTCTGTACGCCGTCGATGAGCGTGACCGGCGAGAACAGACCGAGCCACTTGACGGCGCCGAGCGCGTCCGTCTGCCAGGCGATCGCCTGGATGGTGGAGACCGCGCCGTAGGAGATGGTCAGGGTGGCGATGACCGCGGCGACGCCGAAGCCGCGGCGCGGCGTGAACGCGGCCATCACGAGGCCGATCCCGCCAAAGAGGAGCGAGAGCAGCGCGACCGACACCAGTCCCTGGCCGAACCCCTTGGTCTGGTCGACGAAGTCCATCTTCGCCAGCAGAGAGCCCGCATAGAGGATGACGAGCGGCGACGCGGTCAGCACGAAGAGCGCGGAGGCCATCGCCCCGTACTTCGCGATGACGTAGTCGACCCGCTCGATCGGGCGGGAGAAGTACAGCGGCACGGTCTTGAAGCGCAGATCCCGCGAGACGGACTGCGGGGCCTGGGCGGCGAGATAGAGGCCGATGACGGCCTGGGTGACGATCGCGTAGCGCGTGTAGTCGAGCGGCAGCGCCTTGAGGTCGGTCGCGACGGCGACCGCGACGATGATCGCCGCGGGCAGGCACATCACCGCGAAGAGGATCATCGGCAGGACCTTGGACTTGGCCGAGCGGCCGAGTCCGTACGCGCCGCGCAGGGACTGCGAGTAGAGGGAGCGTCGGGCGTAGGCGCGGCCGAGCCGCGGCCCGTCGTAGTTGCGGTACCCGATGTTGTGGATCCGGGTGGCTCCGGCGCCTGCCCCGGCACCGGTCTCGGTCTCAGTGCTCATCGCGGGCGCCTCCCTTCTGAAGTGCGTACTCCGCTTCGTCGGCGCCCTGGCCCGGCTGGGCCGCTTCGGCGGACGGTTGCGAGCGGAAGACCTCCGCGATGTGATGCCGGCGCTGTTCCATCCGTACCAGCCCCAGGCCGAGCCCGGCGACGGTGTCGCGGACGACGTCGTACGTCTCCTCGCTCTTGGCCTCGATCAGCAGGATATGGCCCGCGCCGGGCAGTCCTTCCTCCATGCCCGCGTGCAGGGTGAGTCCGGCGGTGGTGAGGGCCTCGCGCAGGGACCGCGTGCCGTCGGGGTGCGCGTCCGTGTCGGTGACCTCGACCGCGAGGGTGGTGGTGATCTGGGTGAAGTCGCTGGTGGAACTGGAGCGCAGAAGCGTTCCGCCGTCGATGACGACCACATGGTCACAGGTGCGTTCGAGCTCGCCCAGGAGATGCGAGGTGACCAGTACGGAGATGCCGAAGTCGGTGTAGACGCGTCGGATGAGGCCGAGCATCTCGTCGCGGCCGACCGGGTCGAGACCGTTGGTCGGCTCGTCGAGGAGGACCAGTTGCGGGTCGTGGACCAGCGCCTGCGCGAGCTTGACGCGCTGCTTCATACCCGTCGAGTAGCCGCCGATGGGGCGGTAACGCTCCTCGTACAGACCGACATGGCGCAGCGTGTCGGCGGTCCGCTCGCGGGCGGCGGTCGGCGGAAGTCCGGACATGCGCGCCATGTGGACGACGAACTCGGTGGCCGAGACGTCCGGCGGCAGGCAATCGTGCTCGGGCATGTATCCGACGCGCTCGCGGATGGCGCCACCGCTGGTGGCGACATCGAGCCCGAGCACCGTGGCCCGGCCTTCCGTGGCGGGGGACAGACCCAGCAGGATCTTGATCATGGTGGACTTGCCGGCTCCGTTGGCGCCCACCAGGCCGGTCACACCCGGTCCGATGTCCAAGGAGAGCCGGTCAAGCGCGGTTACCCGGGGGAACCGCTTGCTCAGGCTTTCTAGCGCGATCACAGTCACGGTTCGACGGTAGTGGCGCGGGCCAAGGCGAGCGTCAGACCAGGCGGCTGTATCCATGTCAGCCTCCAGATGTAGGGAACCCGTAGGGGCCCCGGCCGCCCGCCGGTTATCCACAGGAATGCCCCGCCCCTTGACGTCGCCGCCAACCATTGTCACATTCATCAGTGTCACGTTACGAACACGTACCGCACACGGAACGGGGTGGGGACGGGTGGGAAGCGACGCAGTGACGGACGCGCGGACCGCGGAGCTGCGGGGGTTCAGAGAGGTGCAGCGCCTGGCGTACGCGTGCGCGGAGGCGGTCGCCGCGCGGCTGCGGCCGGGGGTGACCGAGCGCGAGGCGGCGCGCATGCAGCGCGAGTGGCTCCGTGCGCGTGGTGTGCGCGACTGGTTCCATCTGCCCTTCGCGTGGTTCGGGGACCGTACGGCGTTCGCGGGCTTCCGGATACCGCTCCAGTTCTTTCCCACCGGCCGGCGCCTGGAAGCGGGCATGCCGTTCATCCTCGATCTGGCACCGGTCCACCGCGGCTTCACGGCCGACGTCGGCTACTCGGGCTGTCTCGGGCCCAACCGGCTGCACGGCAAGCTGCTCGCCGACCTTGAGGCGCACCGTGAGCTGATCCTGCGGGAGGTGCGTGAGCGGCGCTCACTGCGGGAGATCTACGAGGATGTGGACCGGCTGATGGCGCGGCAGGGATATGCCAACAGGCATCGCGCGTACCCCTTCGGTGTCATCGCCCACAAGATCGACCGGGTGAAGGAGCGTCGCGTCTCGCCCCATGTGTTCGGGTTCGGCACCCAGTCGCTCAAGGGGCTGGCGCGCGATGCCCTGCATGGCCACCGGGACGGCTGGTCACCGCTGTGGAGTCCGTACAGATTCTCCGATCACCCGCCGAAGCCGGGGCTGTGGGCGGTCGAACCCCACCTCGGATTCCGGGGTAGCGGCGCGAAGTTCGAGGAGATCCTGGTGGTCACCGACTCCCGGGACCCGGAGCAGAGCGCGTTCTGGCTGGACGACGATCTGCCGCATGTGCGGCGCTGGGCGGAGGCCGTATGAATGGCGGAGGCCGTATGAGTAACGGTGCGGGCGAAGGCAGCGGCAGGGACAGCGGCCCGGCCGGCGCGCGGGAGCGCTGGGTGCGTACGGGCGGGATCGAGCTGTGCGTGGCCGAGTTGGGCGATCCCGCGCGGCCGACCGTCCTGCTGGTGCACGGCTATCCGGACAGCAAGGAGGTATGGTCCGAGGTCGCGGAACGGCTCGCGGACCGTTTCCATGTGGTGCTGTACGACGTACGGGGCCACGGCGGGTCGACGGCGCCGGTCCCGCTGCGCGGCGGCTTCACGCTGGAGAAGCTGACGGACGACTTCCTGGCGGTCGCCAACGCGGTGAGCCCGGACCGGCCGGTCCATCTGGTCGGCCACGACTGGGGCTCCGTGCAGTGCTGGGAGTTTGCCACGGTGGCGCGGACCGAGGGACGGATCGCCTCCTTCACCTCGATGTCGGGACCCTCCCTCGATCATATGGGGCACTGGATCAAGCAGCGGGCGGCACGGCCCACTCCACGCCGTGCCGGCCAGCTCCTCGGGCAGGGCGCCAAGTCCTGGTACGTCTATCTGCTGCATACGCCCGCGCTGCCGGAGCTGGCCTGGCGCGGGCCGCTCGGCAGGCGGTGGCCGAGGATCCTCCGGCGGATAGAGGGGATCCCGGACGGTACGTACCCGACGTCCTCGCTGCCCCAGGACGCGGCGCACGGCGCGTGGCTCTACCGGGACAACGTCCGCGCCCGGCTGCGCAGCCCGCGCACCGACGCCTACGCGCACGCCCCCGTTCAGCTGATCACGCCGACCGGCGACGCCTTCCTGTCGGCACGGCTCTACGACGATCTGGAGCAGTGGGCTCCGCGGCTCGTGCGGCGGACGCTGCCCGCCAAGCACTGGGTGCCCCGCACCCGGCCCGACCAGCTGGCTGCCTGGATCGGTGACTTCGTCACGGTCCACGAGGACGGCGGGCTCCCGGACCCCGGTACGGCGCCGAGCGGGCCGTACGCCGAGCGCTTCGGCGGACAGCTGGTGCTGGTCACCGGCGCCGCCAGCGGCATCGGCCGGGCCACCGCCTTCGCGTTCGCCGAGGCGGGCGCGCGGATCGTGGCGGTCGACCGGGACGCGGAGGGGGCGGCCAGGACCGCGGAGCTGGCCCGGCTGATCGGCGCCCCGGACGCCTGGGCAGAGCCGACCGATGTCGGCGACGGGCAGGCGATGGAGAAGCTCGCCGAGAGGGTCGCCACGGAGTACGGCATTGTGGATGTGCTGGTCAACAACGCGGGGATCGGGCTGTCCGGAGCGTTCCTCGACACCACCGCCGAGGAGTGGAAGAAGGTCCTGGACGTCAATCTGTGGGGCGTCATCCATGGCTGCCGGCTCTTCGGCAAGCAGATGGCCGAGCGCGGCCAGGGCGGTCATATCGTCAACATCGCTTCGGCCGCGGCGTATCAGCCCTCAAAGGCGCTGCCCGCGTACAGCACGTCGAAGGCGGCGGTGCTGATGCTCAGCGAGTGTCTCCGGGCCGAACTGGCCGGGCAGGACATCGGGGTCTCCGCGATCTGCCCCGGCTTCGTCAACACCAACATCACCTCGACCGCGCACTTCACCGGCGTCTCCGCCGAGGAGGAGGCGCGGCGCAGGAAGAAGTCGGCCCGGCTGTACGGTCTGCGCAACTATCCGCCGGAGAAGGTCGCCGAGGCCGTGCTGCGAGCCGTCGTCCGCAACCAGGCCGTGGTGCCGGTCACTCCGGAGGCGCACGGGTCGCGGCTGCTGTCCCGGTTCGCGCCGGGCGTGCTGCGGGCCATCGCACGCGTGGAGCCGCCGCTGTGAACGCCGGAAGAGACGTGGAGCACCCCATCGTGCCGCGCCGGGTCTCGTTCGACTGGCGCGAGACCCCGCTGCACTGGATACCGGACGAGCCCACCGCCACGCATGTCATCAATGTGCTGCATCTGCTGCTGCCCGCGGGCGAGCGGTGGTTCGTGAGGGTCTTCAAGGAGGGCCTTCCGCTGGTCACCGACGCGGACCTGGTCAAGGACGTCAAGGGGTTCATGGGTCAGGAGGCCACACACAGCGTGCAGCACTCCTATGTGCTGGACCACCTGGCGGAGCAGCGGCTGGACACCGACGCGTACACCCGGCATGTGGACTTCCTCTTCGAGCGGCTGCTCGGCGAGAAGCCGCCCTGGGGGATACCCTTCCCGGCCGGGAAATGGCTCCTGTACCGGCTGGCGTTCGTCGCCGCGATCGAGCAGTTCACGGCGGTCCTCGGCGACTGGGTGCTGCGCGCGCGGGAGTTGGACCGCGCAGGCGCCGACGAGGTCATGCTCGATCTGCTGCGCTGGCACGGCGCCGAGGAGGTCGAGCACCGGGCGGTGGCGTTCGACATGTACCAGCACTGCGGCGGCTCCGGGGCGGCGCCGTACGCCCGGCGGATCGTGACGATGTGCGTCACCGCGCCCGTACTGCTGTGGCTGTGGACCTGGGGCGCGGCCTATCTGATCCGGCACGACCCCCAACTCGCGGGGCGGTCGCGGTATTCGCTGCGTGAGCACAGCAAGGCGATCAACAAGGGTCTGCTGCCCAGCTGGCGGGAGCTCGGTTCGGCGATACCCCGCTACTTCCGGCGCTCGTACCATCCCTCGCGGGAGGGCTCGCCGCGCAGGGCGCTCGACTATCTCGCGACCTCGCCGGCGGCGCGTGCGGCGGCGGGCGCGGTGGGCCGCGCGGCGCTGGGGCGAGGGAAGTGAGCGTGTCCGGGTCCGAGCCGCGGTCCGAGCCCGGCGCCGAGTACCGGATCGAGGGTCTCGCGCACGCGAGCGGCGCCACGGTCCGTACGATCCGTGCCTACCAGGACCGCGGGCTGCTGCCCAGGCCCGAGCGGCGCGGCCGGGCCAATGTGTACGACGACACCCATCTCGCCCGGCTGCGGCAGATCGCCGATCTGCTGGAGCGGGGCTACACCCTGGCCTCCATCAAGGAGTTGCTGGAGGCATGGGACGCCGGGCAGGGACTGGGCGGGGTGCTCGGGCTCGTCGCCGAGGTGCACGGACCGTGGACCGACGAGGAGACGGCCAGTATTTCGCGGGCGGAGCTGGACGAGCGGTTCGGCGGCGCGCGGGACGACGCGGCCATCGAGGAGGCCCTGGAGCTGGGCGTGCTGGAACGTATCCCGGGCCGGGACGACGCCTTCCTCGTCCCCAGCCCCCAGGAGCTGGCCGTGGCGGCGGAGTTGCACGCGGCCGGGGTGCCCCTGCCCGCGATCTCCGGACATCTGCGGGAGCTTCGCGGTCAGGTCGAGCACATCGCCTCCCGTTTCCTGGAGTTCACCACTGAGCATGTCTTCGCCCGCTATCTCGGTCACCGCCCTCCGACGGACGCGGACGCGGCCGAGGCGGCCGCGCTGGTGCGCCGGATGCGGCCGCTGGCGCGGCAGTCGGTCGACGCGGAACTGGCCCGCGCGATGCGGCTGTTCGCCACCCGCCGTCTCCACCGGCGGCTGTCGGTGGACGCTCCGCCCTCGGGCCCCTCCGGGACCCGGTCCGTGCCGCTGCCCGCCGACACGATCCGGGCTGTGGAGAACCTTGTTGGCCGGGAGCGAGTGGCGTCCTTCGTCGCCGCGGCCACCGAACGCGAGGTTCAGGCAAGAGCCTTGGACGACCTCACCTCAACCCACAGACAAGAAAGACAAATTGACCAAATAGGTTAAATGGGCGCCCAGTTATCCACAGATCCGTCAAATAGCCTGTGGATAAACAAAGTTGACTGTGGATCAAACCTACGCACCGTCAGCAATGTGAAATGAGTGGCGCCGGACAGCACCACCGGCCACGCTGGTGCGATGACCGGAGTATCCGACGAACGACGCATCGTGAAGGTGTCGAAGTACCTCGCCAAACATCTGCGCCATCAGCCCGAGCGCATCGGCATCACCCTCGACGCGAACGGCTGGGTGCCGGTCGATGAGCTGATGACCGCCGCCGCCGCGCACGGCTTCCGGCTGAGCCGTGCCGAACTGGACCATGTGGTCGCCGTCAACGACAAGCGTCGCTTCACCATCGACGGCAACCGGATCCGCGCCAACCAGGGCCACACCGTCGCCGTCGACCTTGAGCTGGCTCCGGCACAGCCACCCGCGTACCTCTACCACGGCACGGTCGCCCGCAACGTGGACGCGATCCGGGCGGAGGGGCTGCGCCGCATGGACCGCCACCACGTCCATCTCTCGCCCGACCGCGAGACCGCTACGCGGGTGGGCGCGCGCCGCGGCCGGCCCGTCGTCCTGTCGGTGGACGCCGGAGCGATGCACCGCGACGGGCTGGTGTTCCACGTCAGCGCGAATGGCGTCTGGCTCACCGACTCCGTACCGCCGCCGTATCTGCGCTTCTCCGACTGAGGGCTGACGGTCGCGGGCCCGGGCCGCGGGCTGACGCCCGACAGCGGACCGGCCCCCGGACGAGCAGACGAGCTGACGAGCCCTGGACGGAGCTGACAAGCCCCGGACGAGCCTCGGACGAGCCCGGAAAGAGCCCCCGGAAGAGCGCTACCGCTGGAGCTGGGCCGGCGCCTCGGTGGCGATCCGCTCGTAGACCCGCTGGTCGGCCGCGAATTCCGAGTCCGGGATGGGTGCGTGCACCGCGATCTCGGTGATGCCCAGCTCGAAGTGCCTGCCCGCGAAGTCCACGAACGCGTCGAGCGACTCCATCGGGCCATTACGGTCCGGGGTGAAGCCGGTGAGCAAGATCTTCTCCACCTCGGACACCTCCCGCCCGATCTCCGAGAAGGCCCCGCCCAGCCGCTCGATCTGCCCGCTGATGGCGGCACGCGACTGCTCCGGCGTACCCGTCTCGAACAGCTTCGGGTCCCCCGTGGTCACCCATGCCTGACCGTGCCGGGCGGCGAGCTTCATACCGCGCGGTCCGGTGGCCGCCACCGCGAAGGGCAGCCGGGGCCGCTGCGTACACCCCGGAATGTCGCGCGCCTCGACCGCCGAGTAGTACGTCCCGTCGTATGTGACGGAGTCCTCGGTCAGCAGCCGGTCGAGCAACGGCACGAACTCGGCGAACCGGTCGGCCCGCTCCTTCGGCGTCCATGGCTCCTGCCCCAGCACCATCGCGTCGAAGCCGGTGCCACCCGCTCCGATCCCCAGGGTGATCCGGCCGTCCGAGACGTCGTCGAGCGAGATGAGGTCTTTGGCGAGCGTCACCGGATGCCGGAAGTTCGGCGAGGTGACGAGGGTGCCCAGCCGCAGCCGCTCGGTGACGGCGGCAGCCGCGGTCAGGGTCGGCACGGCCCCGAACCAGGGCCCGTCGCGGAAGGTCCGCCAGGACAGATGGTCGTAGGTGTACGCGGTATGGAAGCCGAGCCGCTCGGCTCGCCGCCAGTCGTCACGGCCTCCGTCATGCCAGCGGCGGACGGGCAGGATCACGGTACTCAGACGCATGCCCCCGACGATACGGGTGCGTACGGAGCGCACGTCCGGCCGGGGACGGAACCGAGCGCGCACCCCGGGTCCACTCAGATGTGCGCCCCTCCGCACGCCCGTGCGTATCCGTACGGGAGAATGGATGAGTGACCTCGCCCAATGGACCCGCGCCCGCGCCCGACGACTCGCCGCTCCCCGCCAGACCCCGGCTGATCGCCACCGATCTCGACGGCACCCTGCTGCACGACGACAAGTACGTCTCGGAGCGCACGATCGCCGCGCTCGCCGCCGCCGAGCGGGCCGGTATCGAGGTCTTCTTCGTCACCGGCCGCCCGGCCCGCTGGATGGATGTCGTCAGCGAGCATGTGCACGGCCACGGGATGGCGATCTGCGCCAACGGCGCCGCGGTCGTGGATCTGCACGACGGCGGAAAGCTGTTGCAGGTCCGCCCCCTGGAGCGCGACATCGCCCTCGCCGTCGTCCAGGCGCTGCGCGACAGCGCGCCCGGCACGACCTTCGCCGTCGAACTGACCACGGGTATCCACTACGAGCCGGCGTATCCGCCCTTCCACCAGGATCCGGGCGCGACCGTCGCCACCGCGGAGAAGCTCCTCCAGGTACAGGGGCGGGTGCACGAGCGGACACCACAACAGGGACCGGAAACGGAGGCGGAGGACGAGTACGCCGCGCCCGTGGTGAAGCTGCTCGCGCACCACCCGGACCTGACACCCGACGGCTTCCTCGCCTTGGCCCGTACGGCGGTTGGGGACCGCGCCACCATCACCCGATCCAGCCCGAGCGCGCTCCTTGAGGTCAGCGGCCCGGGGGTCAGCAAGGCCAGCACGCTCGCGCTCTGCTGTGCCCAGCGCGGCATCTCCTCGGACGAGGTCGTCGCCTTCGGCGACATGCCGAACGATCTGGAGATGCTGACCTGGGCCGGGACGTCGTACGCGATGGGCAACGCCCACCCGGACGTACTGGCCGCCGCCTCCGGACGTACGGTCACCAACAACGAGGACGGCGTCGCGATCGTCATCGAGCAGATCGTGGCCCGCCGTCAGGCAGAGGGACATTGAGCGAACAGGCTCTGACCGAACGGGCCCCGAGCAAACAGGCCCCGACCGGACACGCATGAGGCACAGGCACACCGGCGAAGAGCAACAGTGTTCCCCCCTGGAGCGGCACCCCACAACGGGATCTCGCAACGGCACCTCACAGCGGGGCGTCACAGCGGGGCGTCACAGCGGGACCTCCCACACCACCGTCGTACCGCGTCTGCCCTCCCCGAGCCCCGGTTCGCACGTACTCGATCCGCCCAGCGCCTCCGCCCGCCGCTTGAGGTTGCGCAGTCCGCTGCGCCGCCCGCCCGCCGGAATGCCCACCCCGTCGTCGGCGACCGACAGCCGGACCCCCCGCCCGCCGTCGGGAAGCAGCACCGTGCAGTCGACGACCACTTCGATCCGGGTGGCGTGCGCGTGCCGGAAGGCATTGGAAAGGGCCTCCCGAAGTGCGGCGATCAGGTTCTTTCCGGCGAGCTCGCCGACGGAGTCGACCGCGCCGACGAAGCGATGGGTGGGCCGGAAGCCCAGAGGGACCGCGGCCATGTTGATCTCGCGCAGCACTCGGGTACGCATCCCGGGCGGCGCCTCGGCCGGTCCCTGCTGGAGCGCGAAGATGGCCGTACGGATCTCCTGAATCGTCACGTCCAGTTCCGCGACCGCCTTCTCGATGCCGTGGTGCACCTCGGGCGCCACCTCGCCGCGCTGGGCCGTCTCCAGCGTCATCCCGGTGGCGAACAGCCGCTGGATGACCAGATCGTGGAGGTCACGTGCGATGCGGTCGCGGTCCTCCAGTACGGCCAGCCGCTCCCGGTCCCGCTGTGCCCCGGCCATCATCAGGGCCAGCGCGGCCTGCGAGGCGAACTGCCTGGCCAGCGAGCGTTCCCGGCCGCTGAATTGACGCGCGCCCGGTGCGCGCGGCATCACCAGCGCGCCGAGCACCCGCCCGTCGGTACGCAGCGGCAGCAGCATGAGGGGACCGAACTCGCAGGCCAGCCTGGTCACCAGGCGCGGGTCGGTGGCGGCGTCGTCCACGAAGACGGATTCACCGGCCAGCAGAGCCGCGGCTGCGGGGGCGTTGGCCGGGACGCGGTACCCCACCCTCATCACCGGATGGTCGGCGGAGACGGCCACGATCTCCAGGCCGCCGGTCCGCGCGCGCAGCATCACCGCGCCCATGGTCGAATCCGAGAGTCCGCCGGCCTGTTCCGCGACGACGGTGAGCGCGTCGTCGGCGTCACCGCCGGAGAGGAGGGCGGTGGTGACGGCGACCGAACCCTCGATCCACCGTTCACGCTGCCGGGCCGCCTCGTACAGCCGGGCGTTGCCGATGGCCACCCCCGCCTCGGCGGCGAGCACCCGCAACAGGCGCAGATCGCTGTCGCCGAACTCGCCCCCGTCCGCCTTCTCCGCCAGATAGAAGTTGCCGATCGTCCTGTCCCTGGCGCGGATCGGGACGCCGAGGAAGGTCCGCATCGGCGGGTGGCCCGGCGGGAATCCGACGGCGCGCGGATCGGTCGTCAGATCGCTGAGCCGAATCGGCTCGGGTGCCCGGATCAGCGCGCCGAGGAGGCCGCTCCGTCCGTCCGGTCTGCGTCCGATCCGCCGGGCCACCTCCTCACCGGCCCCGTAGGTCACGAAGTCGGAGAGGCCCTCGCCCTCCTCGTCGACCACGCCGATCGCCGCGTACCGGGCGTCGGCGAGTTCGGCCGCGGTCTCACAGATCCGGTCGAGCGTGGAGTGCTGGCCGAGTCCGGTGCCGACCGAACACATCGCCTCCAGCAATTGCGGCACGCGCGCGGCGGTCTCGGCGGACAGGCCCTCAAGGCTGGTCGCCGCCCGGATCGCGGCTTCGAGGGGGTCCTTGGATTCGGGCACGTCCATGCCCTTGAGCCTAATAAGTCCTATTTGACAGGGAAAGTCGACTTCTGAGCTTCCAGGAGGTCTCCGGCGCGTTCCCGGTCCAGCATCCGGCGCAGCGGTCCCTCCTCAGCGGCCAGTTCGGCGTAGGTACCGCGCTGTACGGGACGACCGCCGTCGAGCACGATCACCTCGTCAACCGTGTCAAGGCCCTGCAACCGGTGGGTGATGAGCAGCGTCGTCCGCCCCTCGGTCGCCGCCAGCAGATCAGTGGTCAGCGCGTCGGCCGTCGCCAGGTCCAGATGCTCGGCCGGCTCGTCGAGGACGAGCACGGGGAAGTCGGCGAGAAGCGCGCGGGCCAGCGCGAGCCGCTGCCGCTGGCCGCCGGAGATCCGTGCGCCGTGCTCACCGACGAGCGTGTCGAGTCCGGCGGGCAGGGCGTCGACCCAGTCGAGCAGCCGGGCCCTGCGCAGGGCATCGCGCAGTTCGTCGTCGGTCGCGTCCGTACGGGCGAGCCTGAGGTTCTCCCGTACGGAGCTGTCGAAGAGGTGCGCGTCCTGGGCGCACAGCCCCACGAACCGGCGGACGGTGTCCCCGTCGAGCGTGGCCGTGTCCGTACCGCCGAGCCGGCAGCCGCCCTCGCGCGCGTCCAGGAAGCGCAGCAGTACCTGAGCCAGCGTCGTCTTGCCCGAACCGGAAGGTCCGACGACGGCGACCCGTTTCCCGGCGGTCAGGGTCAGATCGAAGCCGCTCAGCGCGTCCCGCCGCTGCCCCGGGTACCGCGCGGCCAGCCCGCGCACCTCCAGCGGGAACGGCGATACGGGAGCGGTGGCAGGCCGCTCTGGCTCCCGTACGGGTACGGGCGCGTCCAGCACCTCGCACACCCGCTCCGCGCCGCGCCGGGAGCGCTGCCGGTACCGCACGGCGAGCGGGAGCCCCGTGACCGCCTCGAACGCGGCGAGGGAGGTCAGAACGACCACGGCCAGTTCGACGCCCGCGAGCCGTCCCTCCGCCAGGGCCCCGACCCCCGCATACCCGGCCGCGGCGACGGTCAGCCCGCAGACCAGGGCGGAGAGCCCGCCGCCGAGCGCGTTGGCGCTCGCGCCGCGGGAGGCGATGGCCGTCAGTGTCCCGTCGGCCTCCCGTGTCCGGCGCATCCGGCTCTTCAGCGCGCCCGCGACGGTCAACTCGGCGACGCCGCTGAGCAGATCGGCGACGCGGGTGGCCAGCAGTCCCCGTGCCGGGGCGAGTTGCCGCTCGGTCCTGCGAGCGCAGAGACCGCTCAGCAGCGGTACGCCCACGCCGGCGACGAGCAGCCCACCGGCCAGTACGGCGCCCGCCTCGGGCAGCAGCCACGCGGTGAATCCGACCGCGCCCACCCCGACGAGCAGGGCGGAGCCGACCGGGAGCAGCCAGCGCAGCCAGTAGTCCTGGAGTTCGTCCACATCGGCGACCAGCCGGGACAGCAGATCGCCGCGCCTGGTCTCGCGCAGACCGGCGGGCGCGACGCGCTCCAGCCTCCGGTACACGGAGACCCTGAGGTCGGCGAGCATCCTGAGGACCGCGTCGTGCGACACGATCCGCTCGGCGTACCGGAAGACGGCCCGCCCGATACCGAAGGCGCGGGTCGCCGTCACCGCGATCATCAGATAGAGAACGGGCGGCTGCTCGGAGGCACGGGAGATGAGCCAGCCGGACACCGCCATGAGCCCGACGGCGGAACCGAGCGCGCAGCTCCCGAGGACCAGCGCGAGGACGAAGCGGCCACGGAGCGCACCGGCGGCGGCCCGCATCCGCGCGAGCGGGGTCCGCGCACCGGTATTTCCAGCGTGCCCGTGCTCCGCGCCACCTCCGCCGTCCCCTCGTACGCCGTCGTCCCCTCGTACGCCGCTGTCCCCCCGCACTCCGCCGCCTCTGCGTCCGCCACCGTCCGTCCCGTTTCCGCTGTCCGCCGCGTCGAAGGTGGCGGGTTTAGCGTGCTCTTCGCCGGGCGGGGGCAGCGCGGGAACGTCGCCGAGTCCCAGCCCGGGTCCGGACTCCTCGATCGCCGACCCCACCGACGCCATCGACGCCATGGGCGTCAGCGGCCGCTCCATGGACGCCGACAGGTCGGACAGCTCCGGCCGCGCGGATCCGGCCGTACGTTCGCGGGGGCGCGCCCGCTCCACGAGGGTCACCACCCGGTCCGCCACCGCGAGCAGCGCGGGCCGGTGGACGACCAGCAGTACCGTACGGCCCACGGCCAGCCGTCGTACCGCTTCGACGATGCCCGCCTCCGTCTCGCCGTCGAGCGCCGCCGTGGGCTCGTCAAGCAGCAGCAGCGGCCGGTCCGCGAGGAAGGCACGGGCCAGCGCGAGCCGCTGACGCTGTCCCGCCGAGAGCCCCGCCCCGTCCTCGCCGAGCACGGTGTCCGGTCCGTCCGGTAGCGCCGCCACGAAGTCGTACGCCCCCGCCTCCCGCAGCGCGTCCCGTACGGCCGTGTCATCCGCGTCCGGCCTGGCCAGCCGTACGTTCTCCGCGATCGTCCCGGCGAAGAGATACGGCCGCTGCGGCACCCACGCGATCCGTTCACGCCAGCGCTCCATGTCGAGGGAGGCCAGATCGCGGCCGTCCACCCGCACCCGGCCCTCGTCGGGCGCGGTGAAACCGAGGACCACATTGAGCAGGGTGGTCTTGCCGATGCCGCTGGGGCCGACCAGAGCCACCGTCTCCCCCGGCTCGACCGTCAGCGTGGCCTCGTCCAATGAGGGCTCGGCACGCCCCTGATGGCGGACCGTCACCCCATCCAGCTCCAGCCGCAGCACTCCGGGCACCTCCCCCGTACCGCCGGCCGCAGGGTCGGTCTCCAGCACCGTGAAGATCTCCTCGGCCGCCGAAAGCCCCTCGGCCGCCGCGTGGTACTGCGCCCCCACCTGCCGGATCGGCAGATAGGCCTCCGGGGCGAGGATCAGCACCACCAGCCCGGTGTACAGATCGAGTTCGCCGTGGACGAGCCGCATCCCGATGGTGACCGCGACCAGTGCCACCGACAGCGTCGCGAGCAGTTCCAGCGCGAATGACGACAGGAAGGCGATCCGCAGCGTGCGCAGGGTGGCCTGCCGGTACTCCGAGGTGATCGTACGGATCGCCTCGGCCTGGGCCTTGGCCCGGCCGAAGACCTTGAGGGTCGGCAGCCCCGCGACCACATCCAGGAAGTGCCCCGACAGCCGGGACAGCAGCCGCCACTGCCGATCCATCCGGGCCTGGGTGGCCCAGCCGATGAGCACCATGAACAGCGGGATCAGCGGGAGGGTCACCACGATGATGGCCGCCGAGACCCAGTCCTCCGTGACGATCCGGGCCAGAACCGCCACCGGCACCACCACGGCAAGCCCCAGCTGTGGCAGATAGCGCGCGAAGTAGTCGTCCAGCGCGTCGACCCCGCGGGTGGCGAGCGCGACCAGCGAACCGATGCGCTGGCCACTCAGCCACCCCGGGCCCAGTTCGGCGGCCCGCTCCAGCAGCCGTCCGCGTAGTTCCGACTTGACCGCGGCGCTCGCCCGGTGGGCGGCGAGCTCGGTCAGCCAGGCGACCAGTCCCCGCCCCGCGGCGACCGCGACCAGCAACAGCAGCGGAGTACGCAGATCGGAGCCGTCGAACCCGCGCTGGAACCCGCCGACCACCACCTCGGCGATAAGCATCGCCTGGGCGATGACCAGCCCCGCGCCGACCACCCCGAGAACCACCACGGCCACCAGGAAGAAGCGGGTGGCCCGGGCATACCGGAGCAGACGGGGGTCGATTGGTTTCACGTGAAACACCTACTCCTACTGCTCGGCCGCTCTGCCGCTTCTGTCTTGCCCTGCGCCCCGGCGCCGTACGGTCTGACGCCTTACGGTCCGGGGCCTTGTTGTCGGGTGCCTCGTTGTCCGGAGCCTTGTTGTCGGGCGCCTTCGCCGTCGCTACTCGGCGATGTGCTGCGTACCGATCCGCTTACGGAACACCCAGTACGTCCAGCCCTGGTAGAGCAGCACGACCGGAGTGGCGATACCCGCGCACCACGTCATGATCTTCAGCGTGTACGGGGTCGACGAGGCGTTCGTCACCGTGAGGCTCCACGCCTCATTCAGCGAGGATGGCATGACGTTCGGAAAGAGCGTCAGGAAGAGCATCGCGACCGCGGCCACGATCGTCACGCCGGAGAGCGCGAACGACCAGCCCTCACGCCCCGCCGCGATGGCCCCGATGGCGGCGACCAGTGCCGCGACGGCGACGATCATGGCGACCAGGCTCTTGCCGTCCCCGTTGTCCGCCTGGGTCCAGATCAGAAAGCCGAGCGCCAGTACGGCGGTGATCGCTCCGAGGCCGAGGGCCAGCTTCCTGGCCCTGACCCGGATGTCCCCCACCGTCTTCAGGGCGGCGAACACGGTGCCGTGGAAAGTGAAGAGGGCCAGGGTCACCAGCCCGCCGAGGATCGCGTACGGGTTGAGCAGATCGCCCAGGGTGCCGACGTACTCCTTCTGCGCGTCGATCTTCACGCCCCGCACGATGTTTCCGAAGGCGACACCCCAGAGCACCGCGGGGATCAGGGAGGTCCAGAAGATCGCGTTCTCCCAGTTGCGCTGCCAGCTCTCGGCGGGCCGCTTGGCCCGGTACTCGAAGGCGACACCGCGCACGATCAGACAGACCAGGATGAGCAGCAGCGGCAGATAGAAGCCCGAGAAGAGCGTGGCGTACCAGTCGGGAAAGGCGGCGAAGGTAGCTCCTCCGGCGCTGAGCAGCCACACCTCGTTGCCGTCCCAGACGGGCCCGATGGTGTTGATGAGGACCCGTCGCTCCTTGCGATTACGGGCCAGCAGCTTGGTGAGGATTCCGATGCCGAAGTCGAATCCCTCAAGGAAGAAGTAGCCGGTCCACAGGACGGCGATCAGAACGAACCAGACGTCGTGGAGTTCCATTGCTCCTCAAACTCCTCAGTACGAGAAGGCCATCGGCCGGTCGGCGTCCGTATGGTCGCCGCCGATCTTGGTGGGCGGGTTGAGGTCGGCGTCCGTGAGCTCCGGCGGCCCGGCCTTGACGTACTTGACCATCAGCCTGACCTCGATGACCGCGAGCACCGCGTACAGCAGGGTGAAGACGATCATCGAAGTGAGCACCTCCGCCTGGGAGACGCCGGGGGAGACGGCGTCGGCGGTGCGCAGCACTCCGTACACGACCCATGGCTGGCGTCCCGTCTCGGTGAAGATCCAGCCCCAGGAGTTGGCGATCAGCGGGAAGAGCAGCGTCCAGAGCGCGGTGATCCAGTACCACTTGGCGAATCTCGGGCTGAGCGCCTTGTTCCGGAAGAGCACCAGATTCGGCACTTCGTCCTCGCCGGTCCGCAGAGCGGCCGGCAGCAGGAACTTCTTGCGCGTCAGCCAGAGCCCGAGCGCGCCGATGGCCAGGGACGCCATGCCGAAGCCGATCATCCAGCGGAATGACCAGTAGGCGACGGGGATGTTGGGCCGGTAGTCGCCGGGGCCGAACTTCTCCTGCTCGGCCTTGTTGATGTCGTTGATACCGGGGACATGCGAGGTGAAGTCGTTGTTGGCGAGGAAGGAGAGCATCCCGGGTATCTCGATGGCGACTTCGTTGTGCCCCTTGTCGACGTCCCCGTAGGCGAACAGGGAGAACGGCGCGGGCGCCTCGCCGTCCCAGAGCGCCTCGGCGGCGGCCATCTTCATCGGCTGCTGCTTGAACATGACCTTGCCGAGGGTGTCGCCGCTGACCGCGGTGAGGAGTCCGGCCACCATGACGGTGATCAGGCCGAGACGCAGTGAGGTCCGCATCACCGGGATATGGCGCTTGCGGGCCAGATGGAAGGCCGCGATACCGACCATGAAGGCGCCACCGACGAGGAAGGCGGCCGTGAGCGTGTGGAAGAACTGCGTGAGCGCCGTGTCCTGGGTGAGCACCGCCCAGAAGTCGGTGAGTTCGGCCCGCCCGGCTTCCTTGTTGATCCGGTAGCCGATCGGATGCTGCATCCAGGAGTTGGCCGCGAGGATGAAGTACGCGGACAGGATCGTGCCGATCGAGACCATCCATATACAGGCCAGATGGATCTTCTTGGGCAGCTTGTCCCAGCCGAAGATCCACAGCCCGATGAAGGTGGACTCGAAGAAGAAGGCGATCAGCGCCTCGAAGGCGAGCGGGGCTCCGAAGACATCTCCGACGAACCGCGAGTAGTCGGACCAGTTCATTCCGAACTGGAACTCCTGCACGATGCCGGTGACGACACCCATCGCGATATTGATCAGGAAAAGCTTGCCCCAGAACTTCGTGGCCTTGAGGTACTTCGGATTTTCCGTGCGCACCCACGCGGTCTGCAGCCCCGCGGTGAGCGCGGCGAGCGAGATCGTCAGGGGGACGAAGAGGAAGTGGTAGACGGTGGTGATGCCGAACTGCCATCGCGCCAGGGTCTCCGGCGCCAGAGCAAGGTCCACGTCATCTCTCCTTACATCACATCGCCGTGGTCACGACGGCGGCCTGTCCCATTTGCCCTGGGCGTAACGCCAGGAACCGGGACACGCTTGTGAAAGCGTTCACATTCACAAGCATTATGTCGCACAGCCTTGCGGATCTTCGCGTGGGGGGTCCCCTCCACGGAGAGACCCGTGGGAACGCCCAGGAGGAGGCCCCTGGGAACGCCGAAGGGCGGCCTCGAAGAGACCGCCCCACGCGTCCGAAGCTCCGGATCCCGGCTTCCGGATCCCAGCTCCGGCTCCGGCTCCGGCTCGGACTACATCTCCTTGCGGAACGCCTCGGCCGTCCGCAGGAAGAGGTCATTGGCCTCGTTCTCGCCGACCGTGACCCGTACGCCCTCGCCCGCGAACGGCCGTACGACCACGCCGGAGGCCTCACACGCCGCGGCGAAGTCCAGCGTGCGCGCGCCCAGCCGCAGCCATACGAAATTGGCCTGTGTCTCGGGCACGGTCCAGCCCTGCCCGACCAGCCCCCGGTAGACCCGCTCCCGCTCGGCGACCAGCGAGCCGACCCGCCCCAGCAGCTCGTCCTCGGCGCGCAGCGAGGCGATCGCCGCCTCCTGGGCGATCTGGCTCACACCGAACGGAACCGCGGTCTTCCGCAGCGCGGCGGCGACCGGCTCATGGGCGACCGCGAAGCCGACCCGCAGACCGGCCAGCCCGTACGCCTTGGAGAAGGTACGCAGGACGGCCACGTTCGGCCGGTCGCGATAGATGTCGATCCCGTCCGGAACCGCACCGTCGCCGCCCCCGGCGGCCCGGATGAACTCGCGGTACGCCTCGTCCAGCACCACCAGCACATCCCCGGGCACCCGGTCCAGGAAGCGTTCCAGCTCTGCCCTGCGCACCACCGTCCCGGTCGGATTGTTCGGGTTGCAGACGAAGATCAGCCGTGTCCTGTCGGTGATCGCCTCAGCCATCGCGTCCAGGTCGTGCACCTCGCCGGCGGTCAGCGGCACCTTTATCGACGTGGCGCCCGAGATCTGCGTGATGATCGGGTACGCCTCGAAGGAGCGCCAGGCGTAGATGACCTCGTCACCGGCGCCCGCGGTGGCCTGGAGCAGCTGCTGGGCGACGCCCACCGAGCCGGTGCCGGTGGCCAGATGCGAGACGGGTACCCCGAAGCGGTCGGCCAGCTCGTTCATCAGGCCGGTGCACGCCATGTCCGGGTAGCGGTTGAAGACGCCCGCGGCCGAGATCGCCTGCTCCATGACCCCGGGCAGCGGCGGATAGGGGTTCTCGTTGGAGGACAGCTTGTACGCCACGGGTCCGCCGGCCGCCGCGGGCTTGCCCGGCTTGTACGTGGGGATGCCGTCCAGCTCGGCACGCAGCTTGGGGCTCGTCTCGCTCACCGCAGGTCCTCCTCGGCCGTTCACGGGTCCTTACATCTTCAATACTGCTCACCTTATGAGGATTCGGGGCCCCTGCGAATGGCGGGCACCGGGAAAGCCCGCAGGGGTGGGGCGCGCTTGCCTTCCTGGCGCGCGCCGGTGGCCCGCGCCGTGGCGCGCATCCCTCGTAGAGGTGAGTTGAGACCTCTTCGAAACATGGGCCCTTCGACAGGTCCATGCCGCTCCTTGCATGGCAGACCAATGCGAAACCCGCCAACCTCCTTGTTTTCCAAGCACGTTGATTATTTTTGATCATGCAGAAACGTGCCTGCTGCCGGGTGCATATGCGACCGGCCCCACCGCCCCTCAGCGCCCTACTATCGGCTCGCCATGACAGCAGCAGGGAAACACCAGGTGAGCCGGACGGACACAACCCGCCGGGGCAGCCGGCAAAGTCGGGCGGGCATCCGGGACGTAGCCGCCGCAGCCGGTGTCTCCATCACGACTGTCTCGGACGCGCTCAACGGCAAGGGACGGTTACCCGACGCCACCCGACGCCATGTCCGAGAAGTCGCGGAACGCCTCGGCTACCGGCCTTCCGCCGCGGCCCGAACCCTCCGTACCGGCAAGTCAGGACTCATCGGCCTGACCGTGACCACGTACGGGGATGAACCTTTCACCTTCACCGAGTTCGCCTACTTCGCCGAGATGGCCAGGGCGGCGACCTCCGCCGCGCTCGCCCGCGGTTACGCCCTCGTCATCCTCCCCGCCACCTCCCGCCATGACGTCTGGTCGAACGTCGCCCTCGACGGCACCGTCGTCATCGACCCCTCCGACCATGATCCCGTCGTCACCGAACTCGTCCGCCAGGGCCTTCCCGTCGTCTCCGACGGCCGGCCCGCGGGCACCCTCCCCGTCACCGCCTGGGTCGACAACGACCACGAGGCGGCCGTCCTCGAACTGCTCGACCATCTCGCCGCTGCCGGAGCACGCCGGATCGGCCTGCTCACCGGCACCACCACGGACACCTACACCCGGCTCTCCACCACCGCCTATCTGCACTGGTGCGAGCGCGTCGGCCAGGACCCGGTCTACGAGTCCTATCCCGCCCACGACCCGTGCGCCGGGGCCGTCGCCGCCGACCGGCTGCTGGCCCGCCCCGACCGCCCCGACGCCGTCTACGGTCTCTTCGACCCCAACGGCACCGACCTGCTCGCCGCCGCCCGGCGCTACGGGTTGCGCGTCCCCGAGGATCTGCTACTGGTCTGTTGCAGTGAGTCCACGGTGTACGCCGCGACCGAACCGCCCATCACCACGCTCTCGCTCAAGCCGCGCCGTATCGGCACCGCCGTCATCCAGCTCCTGATCGACGCCATCGAGGGGATCGACAACGGCCGGCCGGTCGAGCAGGTGATACCGACCGAACTGATCATCCGGACCTCTTCCCAACGGCGGCCCCCGCGCACCACGGTCAGCGCGCCCCGGTCTCCCGCGGGCGACTGACCGAGGCCCGAGGCCCGAGGACAACGGACGGTACGGTCCCCGGGCCTGTGGAGCGGCTCCGGAGAGCTGTCGGGCGGTCCGGAGACCGCCGTACGGTCCCGGAGGTCGTCGGGCGGTCCCACGACTCGCCGGAACAGTCTCGGAAACTCGCCGAACAGCCTCGGCGACGCGCCGAACGGTGCCGGAGACTCGCCGCCCCAGAGGCCGGAAGAAGGACCAGACCTTTTCGCAATTCGGGCGATCGGCGTGAAAACAGCCGTTGAACCCGAGGTCCCGCCGAATTCTCCCCCCTGGTGCGTCACAGAGCGGGAGCGGCGTTCCTATGATGGGCGCACGACACCACGGACCTCGTCCTACCTGCGATGGGCTCACCCCCATCCAGCCCGGCGGGCCCGACAGGTGTACGGCGGCGCGACGGTGGTGGAGGGGTCGATGACACAGGGGGCCGGCGAGGAACCCGTGGTGCGGACGGCGACGTTGCGCGACTTCCGCGTACCGCCGTACGCGCAGGTTCCCGTGCAGTCCGGAGAGCCCGGACCGTCCGGCACACCGGCCGACGGCCCGTCCGGGCATCCCGGCAACGCGATCCCGGACCACGAACCGCCGGAGGGCTACACCCCCACCGAGCGCGACCTCCCGGTGATCAACCGGGAGGACACCGTCCAGGTACGGGTCGACCCCGTGGAGCCGTCGGCGCCCGATGGCCGCGGCCCGCTCTACGTCGTCGGCGATGTGCACGGCTATCTCGACGAACTCGTCGCCGCGCTGGCCGCGCAGGACCTCATCGACGCCGATGGCCACTGGGCGGCGGGCAACGCGCGGCTCTGGTTCCTCGGCGACTTCACCGACCGCGGCCCCGACGGCATCGGTGTCATCGACCTCGTGATGCGGCTCTCCGCGGAGGCCGCGGCGGCCGGCGGCTACTGCAAGGCCCTGATGGGCAATCACGAACTGCTGCTCATCGGCGCCAAGCGATTCGGCGACACGCCCGTCAGCTCAGGCGCGGGCACCGCCACCTTCCAGGCCGCCTGGCTGCTCAACGGCGGCCAGCGGACCGACATGGAGCGCCTCCAGGACGTCCATCTACAGTGGATGTCCCGGCTCGACGCGGTTGTGGAGGAGGACGAGCATCTGCTGATGCACTCCGACACAACGGCTTATCTCGACTACGGATCCTCCATCGAGGACGTCAACGACACCGTCCATCAGATCCTCACCCGCAATGACGCCGACGAATGCTGGGATTTGTTCCGCAAGCTCACCAAACGCTTCGCGTTCCGTGACGACGGCGGGCCGCAGGCCGTCCGCGAACTGCTGTCCCAGTACGGCGGACAGCGCGTCGTCCACGGACACAGCCCCATTCCCTATCTGCTCGGCGAAGTCGGTACAGAAGACGCTTCGGACGACGAAGGCGACACGGGCCCGGTGGTGGAAGGGCCACACGTATATGCCGATGGACTCGCCATCGCGATGGACGGCGGCGTCACCATGGCGGGAAAGCTGCTGGTCGTACAGCTTCCGTTGAACGGCTGAATCGATGTGTGACAGGTGAATTCCCCAAACCCCCTGTCACGCCCCGCCACAACAGCCCTACCATCGCCTTATCCGTAGCAGGCTCTCCTCCGTTTCCGCCAACTGCCCGTCCCACGCGGGCGAACCGGCCCTACGGAGCATCGGGGGATGCACATGAACAGCGCTCCACACCTGCTGAGCGAGGATCGCGCGGATTTCGAGCGAATCCTCGACGAGGCACTGCGCCATACCCATGACCATGCGGAACTCTCCGCGGTCGGGCAGCGGCTCACCAGCCAACAGTTGCGCACGATGGCCTTGAGCGCCACGGCGCTGATCACCACGTCCGCCGCCCCGGAGTACGAGCATTTCGCGAAGGTCCGCGAGGAATTCCGCTCACCGGCGCCCTCTCCCTCCTCGGTCCAGGACGTCGCTTCGACCCCGGCGGGGAGCGAGGCTCCGGACGCCGGTGCGGGGCTCGCGGCCGTTGTCGCCGTGCTCGCCCCGGTCCTCGGCGGCACCGCGGCGGTGATCTTCCTGCTTGTCGGCTACCTCCTCAAGGCGCTCAGCCCGCCGCCCGCCTTCGCCCGCAGCATGGTCGCGGTCGGGTGGTTCTTCGCCGCCGTGACCGTCGTCGGCCTCCTGGTCGCCGCGGTAGGTCTGCTCGTCACGGCCCTGCGCAATACCGCGACCCAGCTCCCCGCCGAGGAACCGTGGGGTGGCGAACTGCCCGACGAGGTGGCCCGCGCGCGGGAGGCCTGGCGCGAGGCCCTGCTGGAGCGTGGCATCCTGCCCTTCCTGCGATCGGCGCTGGCCGACCCGAGCGCTGGCACCCCGGCCACCCCGGCCACCCCGCCCGCACCGCGCCAGGGGCAGCCGGCGAAGCATCTGCCCAAGATCGGCTACAGCCGCCCGGACTTCTCCAGCCCGGACGAGGGCTCGACCGCCGGCCAGCGCCCGACGTTCAGCAGCCCGGACTTCTCCAGCCCCGACTTCGGCGGCCCGGAGCACCGGCCGGAGTAGCCCCCGGCCAGTGCCCGGTCCACGCGGTGACGGCCGCTCGCTCAGTCCGCGAGCGGCAGATACACCCGGTTGCCCGCCGCGGCGAACTCCTTGGACTTCTCCGCCATGCCCGCCTCGATCTCTGCGGGCCCCATCCCGGCGGACCCCGTCCCGGCCGGCTCCATCTCACCGCCGTGCCTGCGCCTGATGTCCTGCGAGATCTTCATCGAGCAGAACTTGGGGCCGCACATCGAGCAGAAATGCGCCGTCTTCGCCGGTTCGGCCGGCAATGTCTCGTCATGGAACTCCCGTGCCGTGTCCGGGTCGAGAGCCAGATTGAACTGGTCCTCCCACCGGAACTCGAACCGGGCGTCGGACAGCGCGTCGTCCCACTCCTGCGCCCCCGGATGCCCCTTGGCGAGGTCCGCCGCGTGCGCCGCGATCTTGTATGTGATGACACCGGTCTTCACATCATCGCGATCCGGCAGGCCGAGATGCTCCTTGGGCGTGACATAGCAGAGCATCGCCGTGCCCCACCACGCGATCATCGCCGCGCCGATGCCGGAGGTGATGTGGTCGTACGCCGGAGCCACATCGGTCGTCAGCGGGCCGAGCGTGTAGAACGGCGCCTCCTCGCAGATCTCCTGCTGAAGGTCGATGTTCTCCTTGATCTTGTGCATCGGGACATGCCCCGGGCCCTCGATCATCGTCTGTACGCCCAGCCGCTTCGCGGTCGAGTTCAGCTCGCCCAGCGTGCGCAACTCGGCGAACTGCGCCTCGTCGTTGGCGTCCGCGATACAACCGGGCCGCAGCCCGTCACCCAGGGAGTACGTCACGTCGTAGGCCGCGAGGATCTCGCACAGCTCCTCGAAGTTCTCGTACAGGAACGACTCCTTGTGGTGCGCGAGACACCAAGCGGCCATGATCGAACCACCGCGCGAGACGATGCCCGTCTTGCGACGGGCCGTCAGCGGCACATAACGCAGCAGCACTCCGGCGTGCACCGTCATGTAGTCGACGCCCTGCTCGGCCTGCTCGATGACCGTGTCCTTGTAGATGTCCCAGGACAGTTCCTCGGCCTTGCCATCCACCTTTTCGAGCGCCTGGTACAGCGGGACGGTGCCGATGGGCACGGGGGAGTTACGCAGCACCCACTCCCGGGTGGTGTGGATATTGCGGCCCGTCGAGAGGTCCATGACCGTGTCCGCGCCCCAACGCGTCGCCCAGGTCATCTTCTCCACCTCCTCCTCGATGGAGGAAGTGACGGCGGAATTGCCGATATTGGCGTTGACCTTCACCAGGAACCTCTTGCCGATGATCATCGGCTCGATCTCCGGGTGATTGACATTGGCCGGTAGCACGGCCCGTCCGGCGGCGATCTCCTCGCGAACGACCTCCGGAGACACGTTCTCGCGGATCGCGACGTACTCCATCTCCGGAGTGATGTCACCGCGTCGGGCATACGCGAGCTGCGTCACCGGCTGCCCGTTCCGGCTCCGCCTGGGCTGGCGCGGCCGACCGGGGAAGACCGCGTCGAGGCCCCGCAGATCGGTCGATCCGCTCCGGAGCAGCCCCCCGCGTGGCGAGGTGTGCTTGAGCCCGTCGTCCTCGGGCCGGGCCGGCCGACCCGCGTACTCCTCGGTGTCGCCGCGACCGATGATCCAGTTCTCGCGCAGCGGTGCGAGACCCCGGCGTACGTCGGTCTCGACGCCGGGATCGGTGTACGGACCCGACGTGTCGTACAGCGTCACGTCCGTGCCGTTGGTGAGATGCACGTGGCGGACCGGCACCCGGAGGTCCGGGCGTGAACCCTGGACATATCCCTTGTGCCAGCCGATGGACTTTCCGGCCTCGCTCGTACTCCCCGAGTCGGAGGCAGACGGATGCGCGTCCTGAACGGTCATGAGACCTACTCCCTACGCCGGCATTACCCGGTAACAGGTTCAGCGGTCGGCGCAGCGCAGGTGTCCGGGAAGAACCCCCGGGACCACACAGTCAGCGCCCTCTCAGCCCGGTGCTCCGAGCTCCCGCGTGTGCAAAGGTTGCCTCCACGCTAGCGTCATATCCGGCGTGCTGAACAGAGGGCCCCTTCCTTCTTGCGATGATCGGTCGGTGACCCCTCCCCAGCAGACTCACGAAGCGCACGGCCACTCGCACAGCCATGGGCCGGCCGCTCCGGTCTCCCTGCACCTCCGCAAGGTCATCGCGGCGGTCCTGATTCCGTTCGCGGCCGCCGTGGCCGTCGGTCTTGCCCTGCTCTGGCCGGGCAGCACCCCAGCACACGAGCGCACCGGTGTGGGCTTCGACCGGCAGACGGAACAGGGCCAGGTCGTACGGATCGAACGGGTCGACTGCAAGGACGTCAACGCCTCCCAGCTCCCGTCGACGGGCGACCTCACCAAACCCCAGGGGCGCGAGGCGCAGCAGGCGGAGACCGGGGAGTGCAAGAAGGCCACGGTCGAGGTCACGACCGGCAAGGAGAAGGGGCGCACCTTCGTCGAGGTTGTCCAGCCCGATGCGCCGCGGCAGTTTCACGTGAAACAGGGTGTCGTGGTGGCATACGCCCCCGATGCGCCACGTGATCTCCAGTACTCCGTCACGGACGTGGACCGTAAGTTCCCACTGACGCTGCTGGCCGGGATCTTCGCGCTCGTCGTGGTCGTGGTGGGGCGGATGCGGGGCATCATGGCGCTGGTCGCGCTCATCGCCTCGTTCGCCATTCTGACGCTCTTCATCCTGCCCGCGATTCTGGAGGGATCGAACCCGCTGATCGTGGCGGTCGTCGGGGCCAGCGCGATCATGCTGATCGCCCTCTATCTCTGCCATGGTCTGACGGCGCGCACCTCGGTCGCGGTCCTGGGCACGCTGATCTCGCTGCTGCTGATCGGACTGCTGGGGTCGGTCTTCATCGGCTGGGCGAGCCTGACCGGCAACACCGATGACAACACCGGACTGATCCACGGCCTGTATCCCGAGATCGATATGAGCGGTCTGCTCCTGGCGGGCGTGATCATCGGTTCGCTCGGCGTGCTGGACGATGTGACGGTGACCCAGACCTCGGCGGTCTGGGAGCTGCGTCAGGCGGATCCGTCCATGGGGCCGCGCGCGCTCTACCGGGCGGCCATCCGGATCGGCCGGGACCATATCGCCTCGGTGGTCAATACGCTCGTCCTCGCCTACGCGGGCGCGGCGCTGCCGCTTCTGCTGCTCTTCTCGATCGCGCAGTCGAGCATGGGAACGGTCGCGAACAGCGAGCTGGTGGCGGAGGAGATCGTCCGGACGCTGGTGGGCTCGATCGGCCTGGTCGCGTCGGTGCCGGTCACGACGGCGCTGGCGGCGCTGGTGGTCTCCGCCGACCGGCAGGCTCCGGAGGCGCCCACCATGGCCCCGTATCCGGCGCCCACAGGGCCGGGGCCCGGGTCGGCTTCCCCGTACGAACCGGATTCCGTGCCCGGTGAGGGTTCAGGGCCTGGACTGGGTTCAGCCGCGTCCCCCTCGGTGCCGGGACAGAACGCACTGACCCGCAAGCTCGGTGGCAGGGGACGCCGGCGCAAGAAGTGACCAGGCGGGGCCGGACTGCCGCTCAGCGGGATCGGCCGGGTCAGCCGGCGTTCTCCTCGGCGAGGATACGGCCGAGCGCCTCCTCCAGATTGCCCTCGAAGTCACTGAGCGTGCGTTCCTGACCGAGCGGAACCAACCGGTCCGTACGGTCGAGGAAGGCCACCAGCGGCGCCGCACTGACCCGGAAGAGGGCGTGGTCGTCGCCGACCTGGAGCCGCATATGGACGTCGGAGAGTTCCTCCGGAGTGGTCGGCGCGATATGCACATCGCCGTCCCCACTGGGCGTGTTGATTCCGTCGAGCAGCAGCTCGCGGCCGAAAGTCCAGGTCACGGGGGCATCGCCGGGCAGATGGAAGGTCATCCGCACGGCATAGGGATCCCTCACCTCGTAGTGGAGTTCCACCGGGATTCGGAACGAGAGCTCCTCGGAGACGAGGAAGCTCATCAGGACCTCGGCCTGGACCGACTCGCGCATCGTGCACTCCGGAGTAGATGAAGCAGTGGCTGGGAATGATCCCGTGGATCCCCTTGACGCAATCGTCCTGTAAGCGCTAGCAGATCACAAGGAGTAATTTTTCAGATACTGATAGAGAAGGCGAGAGAGCTCGCCAGCGATTTGATCTCTCCATGTAACCGTTCGATCGCCGGGAGCAGTCGCTCCTGTTGATGGAGGGGTACGGAAATGGCCACTGAGCCCGCGCTGTCCCCGGCCTGGATCGGTACGGCCGCGCAGACGGTACCGAGTCGATACTCCTGGCGCTCCACCACCGGCTCGGCCGGTGGCAGTGAGCCCAGGCGCTCCAGCAGCGTCCGGCGGTCCGGCACGGAGTAGGGCGTGAGCGGGCGGACGGGATAGCGGTCCAGATGATCGCGGCGGGATTCCTCGTCGAGCCGGCTGAGCAGGCACTGGCCGAGCGCGTGCGCGTGCCCCGTCTCGCGGATGTCCGCGCCATGGGCGACCGCCGGGGCCGCGGGGCTGTCCGCCACGGAGACGAGATCGATCTCTCCGTCGTCGTAGATCGCGAAGTACACCGGGAGGCCGGTGGCGTCGTGCCATCGGCCAAGCGATTCGGTGATCTTGCTGCGACGATTCTGCTGGCCGTCACCGTGTGCCAGCCGCTGTACGGCGTCGCCGAGCAGGAAGACGCCCTTCTCACGGCGGAGATAGCCCTCGTGGGCCAGGGTGCGCAGCAGGTGATAGGCGGTGGGAAGCGGCAGCCCGGCCTCGCGTGCGAGCTGCTTCGCGGGAGCCCCGTCCGGATGGGAGCTCGCCGACTCCAGAAGTCGCAGCGCTCGCTGGACCGAACCGATCAGAGTTGGGGCTGCGGTACGTGTAGCTGTGGCCATAGGTCACCCCCAGGCGTGCTGACGGGCGCGAGCCCGCCCGCGGGGGCCGCCCCCGCGCGCCCGCCGCACCCCTGAGGGAACCCGAGGGACCGAAGGAACCTTGAGGCGGACCCGAGGAACCTTGTGGCCCCGCCCAGAAAAATCGCACAAACCAATGGTCAGCGCGATCGTCGATGGTGTTTTCCCAGGGCGCGGCAGTGGTTTGCCACTCTAGGGGCAGCCCGGGGCGAGGGATGGTTTCCTCTTCACCTTTCCCCCGCGCGGGCTAACGGCCGTTCGAGCCGGGAGCCCACCGGGAGCCCTACCAGTCGCCGCGTGACGAAGAGGATGAGGAGGACATGAACTTCCGTACGACATAAACCAGTCCACCGACCAGCGCCACCAGGATCAGCACCTTGAAGAGGAGACCGACCACGATGGAGATGACCGTCGTGATCAGTCCGCCGAACACGACAAGGACGATCACGGGAACCGCGATCCACTTCACCCACCAGGGCAGCCCTGTGAGTACGTCCCGAACCGCCATCGTCCTTACCTCGCTTCGCCGAGAGTCCGTGTATCCATTCTGCTCCCTCGATGCTAGAGGCGAGGGAGCGGCAGCGGCGGGCCCGCGGCCCCCGATCTCCCCTGATCCGACCCTGAGGCGGTCCTGAGGGTCGGGGGTCAGCCCTCGGGCGGGGAGAACACGACCATCACCCGCAGGTCCTCGGTGATGTGATGGAACTTGTGCGCGGTTCCGGCCGGTACGTACACCACGCTTCCCCTGCTGACCTGCGTGGTCTCCATCCCGACGGTGAGGGAGGCGCGGCCGCTCACGACGAAGTACACCTCGTCCTGCCGGTGCGGCTGCTGTGGGTCGCTCGCGCCGGCGTCCAGCGCGTACAGGCCCACAGACATGTTGCGTTCCCGCACAAACTGCAGATACGCCCCGTCGTTGGCGGCACGTTCCGCCTCCAGCTCATCCAGTCGGAATGCCTTCATGCCACGATCAGACACATGATGAATTTCCTAGTCAAGACGATCGCCAACGCGGGTGCCCTGGCAGTCGCGATCTGGCTCATCCAGAACATCACGCTGACCGGCGACAGCACCGGCAAGAAGGCCCTGACGCTGGTGCTCGTCGCCTTGCTCTTCGGCGTGGTCAACTTCATAGTCAAGCCGGTGGTGCAGCTGCTGACACTGCCGCTGTTCATCCTGACGCTCGGGCTGTTCACGCTGGTGATCAACGCCCTCATGCTGCTGCTGACGTCGTGGCTCGCGGACAAGCTCGACCTGAGCTTCCATGTCGAGGGCTTCTGGACGGCCGTGCTCGGCGGTCTGATCATCTCGATCGTGTCGTGGGCGCTGAACGTCGTCCTCCCCGACGGCAAGGACTGAGCGCCCCCATGACCTCTCCGTATCGCGTCTGCTTCGTCTGCACGGGCAATATCTGCCGCTCGCCCATCGCCGAGTCCGTCTTCCGCGCACGGCTGACGGAAGCCGGCCTCGACGGCCTGGTCGAGGTGGACAGCGCGGGCACCGACGGCTGGCACGAAGGTGACGGCGCCGACCCGCGCACCGTCGCCGTACTCGACGCGCACGGCTATGACAGCGACCACACGGCACGGCAGTTCCATGCCTCGTGGTTCGCGCGGCTCGACCTGGTGATCGCGCTGGACGAAGGTCATCTGCGCGAGCTGCGGCGCCTCGCACCGACGCCCGAGGACGCGGCGAAGGTGCGTCTGCTGCGCTCCTACGACCTCTCCCTCGACGCCTCGGGCGAACCGTCCGGCGATCTCGGCGTACCCGATCCCTACTACGGCGGGAGGGCCGAGTTCGAGGAGTGCCTGGAGCTGGTGGAGGCGGCCGGCGAAGGGCTGCTCGCCGCCGTGCGGAACGCGACCGAGAGAGCGGCATGAGCGAGCCAGGAGACGGTATGAGCATCGGGGACGGCACCCGAGCGGTACGGGCAGGACTGCCCGACCCCGTGAAGTACGAACCGCCCCTGCCCGGGCCGGTCTTCGCCGCCCACTACCACCTGCCGGGCGAACCGACCGGCCCATATACCTACGGCAGGGACGACAACCCGACCTGGACCCATCTGGAACGCGCCATCAGCGAGCTGGAGGCCCCGGGGGAGCCGGCCGAGACCGTCGTCTTCGCCTCCGGGATGGCGGCGATCTCCGCGGTGGCCTTCTCCCAACTGCGGGCCGGTGACGCGATCGTCCTGCCGGACGACGGCTACCAGGCACTGCCGCTGCTCCGGGAACGCCTGGAGGCGTACGGCGTGACGGTAAGGACCGCGCCGACCGGCGCGGATGCCCAACTGCGCGTCCTGGAGGGGGCGCGGCTGCTCTGGATCGAGACACCGTCCAACCCCGGCCTCGACGTCTGCGACATCCGGCGGTTGGTCGGGGCGGCGCACACCGCGGGCGCGCTGGTCGCCGTCGACAACACCCTCGCCACGCCGCTCGGGCAGCGGCCGCTGGAACTGGGCGCGGACTTCTCAGTGGCCAGTGACACCAAGGGCATGACCGGCCACGGAGACATCCTGCTCGGCCATGTCACCAGCGGGGATCCGGAACTGGCGGCGGGAGTACGGCGCTGGCGCAAGGTCGTCGGGGCGATTCCCGGGCCGATGGAAGCCTGGCTCGCGCACCGCTCACTGGCCACGCTCCAGCTGCGCGTCGACCGGCAGTGCGCCGGAGCGCTGGCACTGGCACAGGCGCTGGAGACACGCGCCGACGTCGACGGGCTGCGCTACCCCGGCCTGCCCGGCGACCCCTCGTACCGCATCGCCTCCCAGCAGATGCGGCGCTTCGGTTCCGTGGTGTCGTTCGTGCTCCCCGACCGGGAATGGGCCGAGCGCTTCCTGGCCGGGCTGCGGCTGGTCGACGACGCGACGAGCTTCGGCGGCGTACGGTCCACGGCGGAACGGCGCGGACGGTGGGGCGGCGACGCCGTACCGGAAGGATTCATCCGCTTCTCCGTCGGGGCCGAGGATCCCGAAGATCTGGTCGCGGACGTGCTGCGGGCCCTGGACGAGGCGGCTGCCTGAGACACGCCTCTGACCTGGCCCTCTCCGCGGGCGGACGGTCCGAGCCTCCCCCCTCTTAGCCCGGACCTGGGTGCGGTGACCTTGGGGTCGGCGCCCTGAAACGCTTTGACCTGGTGTTTCATGCGTTTCAGGGCGTTGACGGGGGTGCGGGGTTTTGCGGGCTCGCACTCCCCACAGACTCCCCGAACTCCCCAGAGACTCCCCAGGAAACGCGGGGGAACGAGCGCTTCCATATAGGGCTCCTGGCTTTCAGCCGACGTCCGGGCCTCCGGAAGGCGGAACTCATCCGACCTCGATCGGGCGGCGGACCGTGTCCCGTCCCAGGAACCCCGTTAGCCGAGTATGGCCACGGAGCACCGACGCCGGGTCGTCCCGGACGAGCTCTGGGAGATTGCCCGCCCTCTATTGCCGACGCCGAAGCTGCGATACGAGAACGGCGTGCGGCAGAACCTCGACCACTCGGACGTGTTCGCCGCCATCGTCTACGTGCGCGGGTCGGGCCGTACATGGCGCGAGCTGCCTACGGATTTCGGTGTATCGAGGACCACGGCGCAGCATCGTTTCCGCGTCTGGTCGGCGGACGGAGTTTGGAACCGTCTCCACCGAGCCGTGCTGGCGGCTTCTGATTCTGAGGAGACCCTTCGAATCGCGGCGGCCCTCCGCGCGGCGGCTCCATCAACCTCCGACCCGTGTAGCCATCGGGGTCCCTCCCGGCGTACCTGATGCGGTCGGGACCCTATCGGCCTGCTGGTGCGTGTCAGGCAACGCTGAGTCCCCGGCGGGCGGTGACTAGTGGGTGCGCCAGTAGGTAACCCAGGCATGTGCGAGTCGGCCCATGTGCTTTTTCCAGTCCTGCGGGTCATTCCGGGCGATCTCGTCCCAGGTACGGGCGTTCGCCTCGGAGAACGCGGCGACGGATGCGTGCGGGGCTGCTTCCCATGACGGGAAGTGTCCGCGTGACCACGCGTCCGCGGCTTCAGCAGTGTGGCCGGCTTCCATGAGTCGCAGGATGAGTACGGCGGGGTCGATCCATGCCGCACCGCGGGTAGGCCATGCCCAGTCGATCAGGTGGGCGCGGTCGGTCACGAGCATGTTGTGCGGGGCGAGGTCAGTGTGCAGCAGGGTGTCGCCGGCGAGCTGCTCGACGCCTGCGCGGCCCGCGTAGCCGCTCCATCGGTCCTCGGCACGCTTCAGCTCGATATCGGGGCATGGCGTGTTCTGTAGTTCGACCAGGGCGCGGGCGACGAGCGGCAGATCGGGGGAGCCGGGGGCGTAGTCGGCGTGACGCCCGACGATGCGCTCGTAACCGATCAGGTCCCATCCGGCGGCCTGTACGTGCCACAGCAGCCGGGGACATGACGGCGGTAGGTACGGGTTGATCGTGGCCTCGCGCTGCTGTGTCCGAGCCTGGGGGTGATCGGTGGGCACGCCCTTGACGAACTGGGTCGCGGCGGCGGTCTGGACAGTGGCGGCGATGCCGGAGTTCGCGCCCGCGTCGGCGGACCGGGCGCGAACTACCGGTCCGGTGCGCCGCTCGACGGCGTCGCGTGCGGCGAGCGGTAGGTCGTCCCAGTGGATGCGGTCTACTGGCATGTCGGATTCCTGGGGGTGGACGGGCGGGCCGCCCCCGACCCTATTCGGGCGGGGCGGCCCTGTGGTGCGTGTGGGGTTTAGTACGGCTGGTCGTCGTCGGCCTGGCACGAGCAGCCGAGGCTCTCGGAGAACGTGCCGATCTCCTTAGTGATCCGGAACTCGTCGTCAGCGATCGGCCGGGACGTGATCGCGACCGGGAGCGGTCCGGGGGCGGCTGTCGGCCGAGGGGAGATCGCGACGAGGACGGGCCCCAGGGTGGCGGGCGGGGTCTGTTCCGTGGTGCGGGGCTCGATGGCGGTTGCCATGGTTCACCTCACTGGTTCGGGGTCGGGATGCTGGCAGTACATATTTCGTGGTGCCTTCGCCTCCTGGTAGAGCTTGGCCATGGGGCGGCAGGTGGTGCAGCCGCCCGGGTTGCCGTCAGCGTCTTTCTGGCCGAACGCGCAGCCGGCGCAGCCCCCGGTGCGAAGCTGTAGGCCGTCGGCGATGCCGCCGAGGCGTTTGAGTCCCTCGATGCCTTCCTGCATCAGCGGGATGTGCGGGTCGCGGCCGATCTTGCAGATGGACGCGTGGCCGAACGGGTCGGCGTGGAAGAAGGTGTGTCCGGCGTTGCAGCCGGTGAACGGCTTCCGCTTGCGCAGGTACTTGGCGGCCTGCTCGGGTATCGGAGTCGCGTCACCCTGGATGGTGGGCGACATGTTGGTGAACACGAACACCTGCCCGTAGCGCTCGCCGAGCGCTTCCATGGCGGCGAACTCGTCGGCGTTGTCCTTCGTGATGACGATGTTCAACTGCAAGCGCAGAGCGGCCTCGCGCGCGGCGTCAAGTCCGCGGATGAAGCGGCCGAACGCGCCTCGGTTGCGGGTGAACCCGTCGTAGGTCTCCTCGGTCGCTCCGTAGACGCTGAGGGACAGGTGATGGGGCGGGCGTTCGGTGAGGGTCTCCAGGATCTTCGGCTTGTGGAGCTGTGATCCGTTGGTGGAAATCGTCAGCATGATGCCGAGGTCATAGGCGTACGAGTACGCCTCGGGGAACTCGCGATCGATCAGTGGCTCGCCGCCCGTGATCTGAAGCCACAGCACGCCAGCGTCACGCATGATGTCGAGTAGCCGGACCTTGTCGGCCCACGACATCCCCTCGAACCTCTTCAATCCGAGGTAGCAGTGCGGGCAGTCGTAGTCACAGCCCTTGTTGATCTCGTAGGACGCGCGGGCCATGCCGTACGGGGAGGGAGCGCGTACGAGGACGGCATCGCGTAGGGGTCGGTGTTCCGGGAGGTCGAGCCCCCATGCCTGGCGTGCGCCGTCGACGAGCCAGTGCGGCGCCGCAGCGCCCGTGCTCGCGGCCTTGCTCAGTTCGAGGTACCGGGCGAGCGAGATCTGCACCCCGTTGTCGTCGCCGGGGCGTACGACGAGGTACTCGTCGAGGAACGGGCTAGCAATCAGTTCGTGCATGGGCTTCCTCCCTGGGCGGTGGGGGATCTGAAGGCAGCCGTTACGGAGGACCGACTCGGCTTGATCGATGGCGCCGTATGGCGTGGTAGTGCGCAGTGAGGCGCTGGTGCTGGATGCGCTGTTCGTGAGCAATCACGTACGGGCATACAAGGGCAACGGCCTGCCCGTCCAAGGGACGGAGTCGCTCCCGCACGTGCTTCGGCACGGGACGACGGGCGTACGGAGCGGGCGTCGGCAGAACGTTTCGCGGCCTCGGCAGCGGGGGCGGAGTCAGGCCAGCAGTGATGCGGCGGACGGTGGTGCGCCAGGTCCGGCAGAACCCAGGCCCTAACCAAATAGCCAGGCACCCGATGAAGTCACGGATCACTTCGCCAGCTCCTGTCCGGCCACTGTCTCGCCCACCACACACTCGGCGTGCACGCGGCCGACCATGAGGTCGCCGTGGTGAAGGCATCTGTCGAGATAGCGGTCGGCTTCTTCTGCGGCGGCCTGCACATCGAGCGGGACCAAGCCGATGACGAGCGCGGCTTCAAGGCGTGTGAGGAGCAGCCGTCTCCAGCACTCGTGCGTGGGGAGTGAGAGCCACTTGTTGATGCGTACGAGCCGAAGACGTACGGCACCCTCCCAGGCTGTCAGGCATGTGCCCAAGTCGGCGAGGGGTCGATCGGGAGTGCGGAGTCCGGCGGCGAAGGCCAGTGCCCTCATGCGCTGATGGATGACCGCAGGTGCAGCGTCATGGGAGGGCGTAGGCGGATGAGTCAGGAGGACAAAGCCGATCTCTTGGCCGCGTGGGTCGGCACCGATCCATGTACGGATGGTCAGAGGGGCCTCAACGTCGTCCCTCTGTGCCTCGGGCACCCAGAGGCCGCTCGGGCGGGAGGGCGTCAGCACACGATCACCTTCATCGCGTCGGCTGTATCGATCTTGAAATCGGCCCACACGACCTTGTGCTGCGCGTCTGTCGACGCCCCAGCCGTCAGCACATGCGGCCACAAGCAGAAGCCCGCGCCCGGTGGGGTTTTCGTCGTCCGGGAAGCACTGCTCGGGCAGAGCAGAGCTGTTGTCACGCACTTCGACCCGCACGAGATGGTCGGCGGCTCTGAGCCGGACGAGGATGTCGCCACTGCCGACAGTGTCGTGAAGCAGGGCGTTGGTGGCCAACTCCGATACGCAGAGCCGGACATCGTCGACGCGGTCGGTGATGCCCCAGTCGTCAAGGGTTTGCACGGCGAACTACCGCGCCTCACCCACGGACGACGCGTCATGGCCGAACGCCCTTTGCCGTGGCGGTTGTTGCCAGAGGCTTTGCGGGGATGGTGCCATGACGTTCTCCGTCCCGGATGCGGTGGCGCGTGGGGCGCCTAACCCGTTCGGTGGAGCTCTACGGAACCGCTCCCAGCCGCCGCGAACCAGAGCAGAATTGGCGCATGGATGAGGCATTCATGACGCATCACCGGGCATGACCAGGGGAGTTTTGCCCTCGGGAATCACAAAGAACTAGGCGGGGAGATCGCTCCATGGCTCTGAAACGGCACGGCTTGGTACGCCGCCGCCGGGCGGTGGGCCTCACGCAGGAGGGCCTCGCCGAGGTGCTTCGGGTCGAGCGGTCCACAATCGGGCGCTGGGAGTCAGGGAAAGTGGCGCCCCAGCCATGGATTCGGCCGCGACTGGCGGAAGTTCTTCAGGTAAGCACCGACGAGTTGAGCGAGCTCCTTGCGGTCTCATCCGCAGACGAACAACCCCTCGCGGAGCGCACGGAGTACGCGATGCGCCATCCGTCCCGTGTGGATCTCTCAACCGTGGCTGAACTCCGGGACGGAATGACCTCCCTGGGCGAGCGCTACGACCGCGTACCCTCCGCAACGCTGCTGGCCCGTGCCGGCGAGCACGCGAGCAAGGTTGCCTTCCTCGCCGGAGAGGCCCCGCCCGGGCGGGTTCAGCGCGAGATGCGGATCCTCCAGGCGGATGCGGCGACCTTCATGGGGCAGCTCGTCTGGGATGCCTCGCAGCGGAAGGACCACGCGACGGCCCGCTCGTACTACGCGCAAAGCGTGGACGTGGCTCGCCATCTCGGCGATCCGAACGCGGAAGGGCACGCGCTCTTACGAACCTGCTACGTGGCCCTGTACGGGGCTAGTGACTATCGGGAGGGTCTGGACTTGGCGCTCCAGGCAGCCCGTACGGCCCGATACACCAGCCACGTCCTGACGGGGCTGGCCATGCTGCACGCCGCGGAGGCGCATGCCTATCTGGGGGAGGCAGTCGAGTGCGAACGTACTCTGGCGGGCGCCGAGAAACACTTGGGCCAAGCGCACGGTGCGGACGTGGCCCACGATCTGTTCTCACCCACGCACTTTGGCCGCTTGGCCGGATCGTGCTACCTATCGCTCGGCGACTACCGTAAAGCCGAGCAGTTCCTCGCCCAGACCGCAGCCGAGCTGCACGACAGGCGCAAGTCCCGGGGGATCGTCCTTGGCAACCTCACGCTGGCTCGACTTCGGGACGGAGATCTGGACGCCGCACTCGCCGGTTTCAACGACGCTGTAAGCGAACTGCATGGCACGCGCGGAGGTGGTGGGATGAACATCGTCTTCCGAGCCGCCCGAGAGATGCGCCCATGGCGCAACGAGCCTGCGGTGCAGGACGCGCAGGACCGGCTGATGGCGTTGATGGAAGCGACGTGACGACCACGGCATGAAGGAGCCCGACGTGCGTACACATGTGGACCAGGACAAGCAACGAGTACGCGAGCGCGTCTGGGATCTGCTCGACGCGGAGGGCGCCGTCCTGGATGCGACGGCGCACGGCCGTATCCCGAACTTCAAGGGATCCGAGGCCTCCGCAGTTCGGCTAGCCGAACTGCCGGCCTGGCGCGACGCGCGCGTCATCAAGGCCGTGCCAGACAAGGCGCAGCTGCCCGTCCGGGCTCGCGCGCTCACCGAGGGAAAAACCGTGTTCATGGCGGTGCCGAAGCTGGCCGACTCGCGTCCCTTCTACCTCCTCGATCCGGCGGCCCTCTCTGTTCCTCCGCTGGAGGCGGCCTCCAGCAAGGTTGCGGCAACCGTAGCTCCCCGGGTCGATGTAGCTGATCTCCAACCCGTCGACATGGTGGTCGTCGGCAGTGTCGCCGTGAACCGAGCCGGCGTGCGCATCGGCAAGGGAGCCGGGTATTCGGACCTGGAGTTCGCGTTTCTGATGGAGGCGGGACTGATCAGCGACCGGACGATGGTCGTGTCGACGGTTCACCCACTTCAGGTGCTGGACGAGGAGCTCCCGGCGACTGATCACGATTTCGGGGTGGACTTGATCGTCACTCCCGAAGAGGTCATCTCCTGTGAGTCGCCTCACCGACCGACCGGGCTGGTGTGGGAGCACCTGGACGCGGAGAAGATCGCTTCCATTCCGGTGCTCGCCGCCCGGGCTCCCGCAAACGACCTCTGAGCGTCCTGGAGAAGGCAGAAGAACGCCCCGCCCACGGCCGAAGCCGTGGACGGGGCAAATGCTTGTGCTGGCAGAGCCACTCCGTCAGTGATCCGCAGCGACGATCCCCCTGATCCGCTCGGCGGCCTCGTCGACGTCCTCGTGTTCCCAGACTCTCACAACCGTCCAACCCGCCTCACGAAGCGCGACATTGGTTGCGGCATCACGGTCACGATTTCCCTTGATCTTGTCTTGCCAGAATTCGCCACGCTTCTTGGCCGGCCTGTGGTGCTCCGGGCAACCATGCCAGAAGCATCCGTCCACGAAGACGGCAACCCTAGCCTTGGGAAACACCACATCCGCCGTACGACGAAGGTCCGGCAGGGGGCGGACACCCACTCGGTAACGCAGTCCTTTGCGGTGAAGGGCGGAGCGTAGGAGCCGCTCGGGCTTGGTGTCCTTGCCCTTGTTCGCGGCCATGACGGCGCGGACCGACATCGAGGTGGCGGAGGAGTCCTCCGGCAGCGGCTCATCAACGACCATGCCCGCCGTGCGAGCCTTGCTCCAGGCGAGCGCGAGGTTGGCGGCGCGGGTGGGCTCATCGACGTCACAGACGTAGCGCTCCTCCGTCTCGCCGCTGACCGACCAGCGCAGATAGGCCCGAATCCGCCGGGTGCGCCGATACAGCCGAAGCATGATCGACGCCCGCGCGTATCGGCCTTCCTCAAGGGGAACGGCACGGTGGTAGCGTCCACCTGCCGCCTTGTCCTGCTCCGCCGTCCGCTTATCCCGGGACAGTCCCGAGCGCGGCTTGTACGCCTTCTCTGGCGGCAGCCGATCGTTCCACCCCCGTTGCTTCCCGACCGCCGCCTGCGTCATCGCTTCCTGCCGGACTGCTCCAGGGCTCCCACAGAGCGGAGAGCGGCGCCTACCGCGTTGGCGAAGACCGTTCCGAGCTTCACAGGCACGGCATTGCCAAGCTGCCGCATCTTCTCGCCGCGCGGCCCAGCGAGCTGCCACTCGTCGGGGAAGGTCATGACGCGGGCGGTCTCCCGTACGGTCATGTATCGGTACCCGGTGCCGTTGAATGTGGGGTTGTCCATCCGCATGACCGACTCGCCACCTGGTACCCCGTGCACCCCCGCCTTGACGGTCTTGGCCGGCCGGTCGAGAAGGTTCGGGGTATGGCCGGTGTAGACGCGGGCTCCCGGCCAGCCGAAGTGGTCGGAGATCTCGCCCACTTGGCGCTTGTTCTCGACGTCGTCGACCTCGACGAACGGCAACGGACGCCCCTCGAACTCGTCGATCCCCTGAATGGCGTCGCGCAGCGTACGCCAGGGCTGGAGTTCCAGCTTCGCTTTGGTCTTGGGGTTGTCGTAGTCGAGTTCCGGCAGATTCGCGATGGCGCGAGCCTTGGCGTCGTCGTCGACATAGTCATGCCGCGCCCAGTACTCCCCGCCCTCGCGCATGGAGTGAATCAGAGCCTCGTCTGAGTGGGTCTGCTTAGGCTCGAAGGTCTCCCAGTTCGTGTCATTCACGCCGAGGTCGGCGCGGAAGGCGACGATGATCACGCGCTGTCGGATCTGCGGGACACCGTAGTCCGCCGCGTTCACCGGGATGTGCTTGACGAAGTAGCGCTCCGAGGCCGGCACCTCATCGTTGGCGAGCTTCTTCTTCAGGCCATCGTTGTGGTCCTCCCACGAGGCGCCCTTCTCGCGCTTCTCGAAGGGGAGACGCAGTTCGTTGAGGATGTACTCGAAGTACGGCTCGAAGGAGGGCCGCAGGAGGCCGCGAACGTTCTCGCAGATGACCGCCTTCGGCCTCATCTCCTGGATGGCGCGGAACATCTCGGGGAACATGTTCCGCTTGTCCTCCGTGCCCTTGTGTACGCCGCCGAGGCTGAAGGGCTGGCACGGCGGCCCGCCGGCCAGGACGTCGACCTTTCCGTCGAGGGCCTTGAAGTCGTCGACGAGTTCACGGACGTCACCGGGCTTGAGAGGCCACTTCTCGCCATCTGGTGTGGGGTTCGTCTGAAGCGTCTCGACCGCCCGCGTGGCGTACTCGTTCACGAGGAGCGGGCGGAAGCCGGCGTTGTGCACGCCCATGGCGAGACCGCCACCGCCAGCGAACAGCTCGACGCAGGTTCCCACCTCGGGGTGCTTCTTTCGCAGCTCAGACATGCTGAAACTATACCGCGGAGTTCGCGATCTTCAAGGCACTTCAAGGAAATCGCGCCCCATGTCCACCAGCTTCACCGGTTAGAGTGATAACGATCACTCGACGGGAGGAGCCGAGGTCGTGTCCCTGGAGAATCACGCGGAGTTCAAGCTGAGCATCACGAAAGCCCTGGGCGATCAGCTGGCGGCCGCGCTGGAGGACCTGACGCCGGCCCCGCTGACCTTCGAGAACATCCAGGCGCTTCGTCCGCTCCCCGGCGTGTACCAGCTCTACAAGGACGACGACCTCGTGTACGTCGGCAAGGCGGACCGATCCCTGCCTCGGCGTATCGAGAAGCACTTCCGGAAGATTTCGGGGCGCACGAACATAGACCTCTCCGAGATGTCGTTCACGTGCCTCTACGTCGATGAGGACTTCGGCGCCGTCGCACCCGAGCGACTCCTGATCAACAAGCACCGAGGGCGGGGCGAGGTTCCCTGGAACTACAACGGGTTCGGGAACAACGACCCTGGCAAGCGCCGCGACACGACCGAGGTGGACGCGGCTCATTTCGATCGGGCCTATCCCATCGACCTTGAGTTCGAACTCGCTGAGCTGCTGAGCGACACGGGGACAGATGACACCGTCCCGCTTGCCTCGCTGCTGTCCGCTACGAAGGCAGCGCTTCCGTACGTCTTCCGCTACGAGGCGTCCAAGATCTTCGACGAGATCCAGGTCCCTCACCCGCCGGAGGGGGTCACGGCCGACAAGGTGCTGCGCCTGGCCGCCTCACACCTCCCCGCTCCTTGGCAGATCACCGCCTTGCCCGGCTACGTGATCATGTATCGGAAGGCCGAGGAGTACCCGAGCGCACGCAGGTACTACCGAGGGACCGACGTAGTAGACGTCGTCGAGCAATAGGCACGCGTGTCCGGCTTCCCCGACCCAAACTCAGCAGTTCCGGAGGGCAGTTGTCCGACTACTCAGCCTCGAACGATGGCGAGTCCTTGCCCGCTCCCGTGAAACCCCCGAGAAAGGCCGCCAAGTCGAAGGCCTGGCACAAGCAGGCCGAGGCTTCGCGGCGGGAGCCATTCAACCCCCTGGACCTGGAGAACCTGGGACGCAGCATGGAGGCCGAGCTCCTGACTCGTAAGCCCGAGCCGCTCGCCGACATCCCTCCGGTCTACGGCAGCGGCATCTACGCGCTGTACTACTGCGGCCCGAACCCTCTGTACCAGGAGATCAGCCAGCCCGAATGCCTGAGCCCGATCTACGTAGGCCAGGCCCGGCCCGAAGGGGTACGGAAGGGGGCTAAGACCAAGGGGCCCGGCGTGAAGTTGTGGGATCGGCTCTTCCTGCATCGGCGCTCGATCGAACAGGTTCACGATCTCGACGTCGCCGACTTCAAGGTCCGCTATCTGGTCTCCATCGAGGCATTCGTCAGCCTTGCCGAGCGTGTGATGATCAGCCACTACCGGCCGGTTTGGAACAGCGTCGTGGACGGCTTCGGCAACAATGACCCTGGCGCGAATCGGCGCAAGACCGGCGCCCGCCCTCCGTGGGACGAGCTGCACCCTGGGCGTTGGTGGTCACATCCACAGAACATGCCCACCCCCAGCAACACCCCAGCGAACGTATCTCGCGCACGAGTCCGCGCACTGCTCGAAGACAAGCTTACGGACAGTGAGCTGGAGGCGATCGCTGAGGAATTCGACTCGCAGGACGAGTCCGAGTAGCGCGGGACGCCAAAGAGTGCCCCCGGTCCGGCATCAGCCAGCCGGGGGCACCATGCGTTACGGGTGCGGACTCGACCAGTAGGCAACGAGGACCGCCGCCACCGCCGCGATGGCTGCGATGGTCGACCATGGCCAGCGCTTTGCTTCGAGTTGGCGGAGGCGGTCTTCGTGGTCGTCGAGTTGGTCGTTGATGCCGGTGAGGCCGTCGAGCTTTCCTTCGATACGGCTGACACTCTCGCGGGTGGTGCGGAGTTCGCCGTACATCTCAGCGGCTGTGATGGTGACGACTGGGGCGGGCTGGTCGTCGGTCACGGGTTGCCGCCTGTGCCTGCTGTCAGGCTCGTGCCGTAGGGAGTCTCGGTGACACCAGGTCCGTCGTTGCCCGTACCGACGGTGAGGAGAGACGTGGCGACGGAGAGCACGGTCGCGATGCCAGCGAGGGCGAGGCCGCGGCCCCAGGGGAGGGCGAGGAGATCTGCGGCGTCGAGGCCCAGTGCGGCGAGGAGCGTCTGGGCGAAAGTACGAACGGCGCGCTCGTCGGTGGCGAGCCAGAACGTCGGGGTGAAGAGGGATGCTGAGGCCATGATGGGTAAGGTGTCCTGTTCAGTCGGTGACGGTGAAGCCGTTGCGCTGGGCAAGTGCGGTAAGGGTGGTGCGGCCTGGGATGCCGTTGGCGTCGCGGCCGGTGTGGCCGTAGCGGCGCTGCCAAGAGGCATACGCGGCGATGGTCTTGGTGCCGTATGAGCCGTCGGCCCACTTGGCATTGAGGAGGCCCTCGGCGACCAGGGCGTACTCCACGCGCAGGACCTCGTCCTTGTAGGTGGTGTGTCCCTGCTTCGCGCTCGGGTCGGTGCCAGCGGCTTCGCGGATGTGGGCGAGGCTGACTCGTGGCACGACCGGGACGCCTGTCGTCTGGGTGTTGCCGGTCAGCCTCTTGCCGAGGCGGGAGGCGACGCGGGCGCGAAGGTCGGGCATACCGAAGCCACGCGGATCGATCTTGGTATTAGTCCACTCCTTGTGTCCTATGACGGACTTCGCCGTCCAGCCGTGGGCGCGGCAGATCGCTGCGGCGGTCCGCTCGATGGCTTCCAGTTGGGCGTCGGGCCAGGGGTCTACGCCATCGCCGAGGTTGACGCACTCGAATCCGTAGAAGCGGGCGTTGCCGTCGGTGTTGTTCTCGTTCGGGCGGGGCGGTGTGGTGCTGTAGTTCTCGGCGATGACGGCGCGCAGGACGTCGTCGTCTCCGGTGCCGGCGTGGTTGGCACAGCCGTGGCCGACGAGGTGGACGGTGCCGTCCTTGGCGATGACGCCGTGGCAAAGCGGGCCGGGCAGGTCGGCGTGGCCGCCGTAGCAGAGGCGGACTGATGTGTCGGTCCCGGTGGTCACGGTGTGGTGGATGATGACGCCGTTGACCGGCCCCCAGGATCCCTTGTGGTTGCGGTTGTGGGTGCGCCAGCCGTCATGCTCGACGACGGTGATGCCTTCGACGCGCAGGGCCCTGACGAGGGCGTCGGCGGGCAGGGGCGTGGCCATGGAGGGACTCCTTCTGGGGGCTGCGTTACTCGTCGGTGTCATCCGGCGGGGGCGCGGGCAGGCGTCCGCGTAGTTCGCGGATGTCCTCTTCAAGGCGGCGGATGCGGTCGAGCAGGTCGGGCGGGATGGTGGCCATCAGTCGTCGTCTCCTTGATCTGCGACGGAGCTGGTGGCGGCGTCGAGGAGGAGGGAGGCGGACTCGGGCTGGCCGCTTTCGGGGGCGCGGACGGTGAAGCCGACCACGCGGTAGCGGCCGGTGAGTTGGTCGGCCCAGACGTCGGCGATGCGCAGGCGGACGGTGGCGCCGAGGATGGCCGGGGTCAGGGCTGCGGCGTCGAGGTTGACGGTGATCTCGGGAACAGTGGTCCGGTTCCAGGCTTCGCGCAAGTCCGCCGTGGCGTGCTGGTCGATAACCGTCTTGGAGGTGACGGTGGTGTAGTCGCTGGTGCCGTCGAGTCGGGGCCACCCCTCCTCAATGGCGCCGGGGATGTAGAGGGCGGCGGACATGAGCGGGCGCTGGCTGGTGCTGTTGGTAGCGCCGCGGGAGCGCCAGTGGGTGGCACGGGTGGTGGCGTCGTACGGGAATCGGTACGAGGCGATGGGGCCCGGGAAGTTGAGCACGGTGTCGGTGTCGGTGCTGGACGTCGTGATGCGCGGGTAGCCGAGTTGGAGTTCCTTGACGCGTTCGCCGTCGGTGTCGCGGTAGCAGCGGATGCGCCACTCGAAGCCGTTGTCCGTGGCGGCAAGCTTGTCGAGCAGGTCACGGAGCTTGGGCAGGTCGTATCGGGAGTATTTACGGGTGCGCGCGACGCCAGAGGTCTGGGTGGTGGTGCGGATACCGATGTCGCCGCCCTCGGCGTCCTGGGCGAAGGCCAGCAGACGCCGGGCAGTCTCCAACTGATCGAGGTTCGTTGCGGTGAGATCTGCAGTCAGCAGCCGGTGATCCAGGTAGCTGTCGAACGTCGCGGCCTGGATCTCTGCCTGTGCGGGGATACCGCGGTCGGTGGAAGACAGCGCGGCGGTCCACACGATGCCGGCCCACCAGATGGCGCGGTCGCGCTCGATCCACACCGCGGTACGCCCGGGGATGACGGCTGTGCGGACGCGCTCGGCGGTGTCGTGGTCCGGTGCGGTGAGCGTGGCCGTCAGGGTGCCGGTCTTGCCGATGTAGTCCTCAATGCTGACGGAGGAGATCGGGAAGGCATCGCGTACCTGGTCGGTGCGCAGGTCGCAGAAGAGCGCGCGGTAGACGGAGGTCACGTCCCCTACTCAGAGCGGGTACATGACGCCGTGAAGACTGACCCAGGGCGGGGCGTCGCCAGCGGCGGACAACAGGGTCGCCGTGCCGTTGCTGTGAAAGTCGATCTTTACGGCGATGATCGAGCTGTTCGCAGACGAGCAGGCCACCGGCAGCGTTCGCAGCCCGGAGCTGGGGCGAGCGGTGGTGGGCAGGGCGCTACGCAGGAACCTGCCGCTGCCGCGCGGGTTGCCGCCGGAGTAGGAGACGTTCATGCCGCCGCGCCACTGGACGAAGCGGGTGCCGAGCAGGTCGATCACGCGGTAGCGCACGTCGCCGTTGCTGTTGCCGTTGTGGCCGTAGCCAGAGGCGAGGGACGCCTTCGTCCAGGTGATGAGCCCGGTAGCGAGGCCGGACCAGGCGGTCCCGGTGTAGCGCTGGAGTCCGGTGCCGTTGTCGCGGTACTGGCCTCGGTGGGCGCCGGCCACGCTGTAGGGAGTGATGCCGCCGACTGCGGCGGTGTAGCGGCGCACGTCGGTGGTGGCCGCGGCGAACCCGATACCGCCCGTGCCCGCGGAGATCCCGGCGGCGATTTGGACCCGGAAGAGGGCGAGCGCGCCCCTCGGCGTGGAAGGCGCCGTGGGGGCGGCGCCGGGCGTGCCGGGGATGATCTCGACGGCGACGAGGGTCTGGCCGGAGTCGTCGTATGCGGTGTCGTAGACGCGCAGCACCACGAGGTCGATGCGCGGGTTGGCAGGGTCGCCGTCAGCGAACACCAGCGGCTCGTCGGCGGTGATCGCGACGGGGTAGGCGCCTTGGGGTTCGGTGCCCTGGATGATCGCACGGCCGGTGGCCAAGGTGGCGGTCATGGGGCCCGTGGCCGTGAGCGCGAAGGGATCGCTGCCGGGGATCGCACCGGGGGAAGTCGTGAGTTCGGCGGCAGGGGTCATGGTGCCGAGCGGGGCGAGGCGGGTGTCGTTGCGGGTCTGTCCCCCTGCGGTATCCCCGCGGTTGGTGAGCCACGCGGCCCTGACGGTCATGGTCGGACTCCTGAGGGTCGAGGGTTACCAGTACGCGGAGCGCCACAAGACGGTGAGGGGCCCATTGGCGTTGAACTCGGCGGCGCGGAAAGTGAGCAGTGATTCGCCGGGCGGGAGCGTGAACGCCTGCTCGGGGGTGCTGCGTGCGGTCGCCGTGTACAGGCGCGGGGCGGTGTCGTTGAGGGTGACGGTGCCGGCCTGCGTGTCGATGACCAGCCGGTCGTTGGAGGCCAGCGTGATGTCGTACTCCAGCACCGCGCCGGTCGCCTGGTTCGTGACGGTGGGTCGCACGACCGGGCCGGTGATCGCCAGGACGGGCTGGGTATCGGCGTCCCCCGCGTTGTCGACGAGCACGGCGCCCGGCGTACCTGCGGCGCCGTAATCGAGTTCCCACTCCACGCCGGGCGGCGTGTCGGTGGGGTGCCAGTCGAGACCGGGCTCCGGTTCGGGCAGCCCAGTGCGGGCGACCTGTTCCTCGACCTGGTAGCGGCGAGGGTCGGCGCAGGTGAACTCCACCGACCCGCTCGGCTTGCCCCAGGTGTAGTCGCGTGAGGCGGGCAAGGTGCGGCGAGTCACCCGTGCCGCGACACCGGGCTGCGGCTGGTCGGCGGCGACTTCAACCAGTGCGCGTACGGCGTCGGCATGCACCAGCACCGCAGGACCCACGGGCGACACAGGGCGTCTGGTCGCGGCCCTTCGCCAAGCCACAGAGTTCAGCCGCATCTGCGCGGACATGGGCGCCGAACCTGCCGCGCTGGCCCAGTTCGACGCCGCCGCCGAGGCCCTGCTGTCCTCCGCCGTAACCGCACAGGCTCGCGCCGCCGGCCTCACCCAAGAGCACTTCGCCGCCGTAGCCCACTCTCCACGCAGCGACGGCGGACCCGACTCCGACCGCGCAGTCGTCGACGACGTCGTACGACAGTTCCGCGCCGAGCAACGCGAGGAATAGGAGCGGCACTCAGCGTTTCGGGTTGCACACAAATGATCATTCCCACAGAATCGAACATCAGTTCTATGTCGTGAAACGGAGAGCGCATGGCCACCGCCGCCTGCCCGCTACCCCCACCCGTTGCGACCCCGCGCCCTCGACTCCTGTCCGCCCACCGCCGCGAGACCCCCCACATGATCAAGCCGTACAACCCCTGGGACGCGGCCGATGAGCTTGGGCTGCACATCCGCTACGCGCCGCTGCGTGACTCGTGGTCGTGGTGGGTGCCCTCCGACCGCCTGGTCGTCATGGCCGATCGACTCACGCAGGTGCAGGAACGCTGCGCCCTCGCGCACGAGATCGAACACGCGATCAACAACGACAGCGAATGCCGCAACACCTCACCCATCGAGCACGTCTGGGCTCGACGACAGGAAATCCGCGCCGACGAGGCCGCAGCCCGCAAACTCGTCCCCGCCGTGGATCTCGAAGAGGCGCTGAACTGGGCGACCTCCCGCGAGGAAGCCGCCTACGAACTGGGCGTCACGGAGCACATGCTCCGCGTCCGGCTCCGAATACGCAGAAGGGAGCTTGAGTGGCTGGATACATCGAGGACCGGTGGCTGAACAAACGCCCCGATCCCGCGACCGGCAAGGGGGACCGGTACAAGGTCGCAGGCATCCCCGGCGTCCGCGCCCGTACGTTCCAGACGCTCGACGACGCGAAGGCCTGGCTAGCCAAGGCCTCGTCCCAGGCCCGGGAAGGCGAGTTCGTCGACCCCCGCCGCGGACTGATCACGCTGTCCGAGTACATCGACAAGTACTGGCTGCCGGGCAAGCCCCAGCGTGGCAAGAATCGCAAGAACATCAACGAGCGCCTCAACCACATTCGACCGCAGCTCGGTGCCCTCCCACTCAGGGACGTCACTGCGGCCGTCCTGCGCAAGTTCATCGTCCACCTTGAAGAGACGGTGGCCGGTTCGTACGGCAACAGCATCTGCTCGACGCTCGCGAGCATCCTCGACACTGCGGTCGAGGACAAGCGGATCACCTCCAACTCCGCCCGCTCCAAGTCCGTCGTCTTCCCTTCGAAGAAGGTGAAGGAGAAGCGGGAAGCGTGGGCGCCGGAAGTCGTGCGGGCCGTCCTCGAAGCCATCAACCCGCGTCATCGCATCGCGGTCGTTCTCGGAGCGGGCTGCGGTCTACGCCAGGGCGAGGTCTTCGGGCTCTCGGCCGCAGACATCGACTTCAAAGACGCGCAGATCCACGTACACCGCCAGATCCAGCTCGACGGCAACACGATGCTCTACAAGCTGCCGAAGGGGGAGAAGACCCGCGTCGTGCCCATGCCGGCCTCCGTCGCGGCCGAGCTCCGGCGACACATGCGCGAGTACGCGCCCCTCCTGATCGAACTGCCCTGGGGAGAAGCTGACGCGGAGAAGACGCAGCAGCACGCCCTCGTCCTCACCAACGCTGCGGGCAACGCGAACAACTTCAAGAACTGGAACGTCCGCACCTGGAAGCCCGCGCTCGTGGCAGCCAGCCTGATCCCGAAGCCGGAGCCGGGCGCGCGCCGAGGCGCCTTTACCGAGTCCCGGAAGGACGGCTTCCACGTCCTGCGTCACACCTACGCCTCGGTGACGCTCAGGGAAGAGGAGGACATCGTCACGCTCTCCCACTGGCTCGGCCATGAGACACCGACCATCACGCTTGAGCACTACGCCCACTTCATGCCGCAGTCCGGAGCCAAGGGCGCCGCCGCGGTGAACGCCCTGCTCGCGCCACCTACGGCCGCCAAGACTCCCCTCGTGCTGAAACTCCCCCAGCACTCCCCAGCCCTCATCTGGAAGCAGTACCCCGACAAGGAACCCGCAGCCAGGCGGCATACGAAAGTTGGACGGTCCGAGCCTCCCCCCTCATGGCTCGGACCGTCCCAGGTTCCACGCGCGGAGAACCATTTGCCCAAGGCTAGTTGACTCTGCGTCAGTGTCCAATCACAGTAGCGACAGCGACCTATCGACTTATTTATAGTTGACTGTCCGGAGTTGCCGCGGGGGCCGAGGCTCAAGACGGGAGAGCGGGAACATGGACCTGGCCCTGCTCCGCACCTTTGTCACCGTGCACCGCGCGGGCTCCTTCACCCGCGCCGCGGCGCTGCTCGGTCTCTCCCAGCCCGCGGTCACCGGCCAGATCAGAACCCTGGAACGACAGCTCGGCCGGCCGCTCTTCCTGCGCCAGGCCCGCGGCGTGACCCCCACCACCATCGGCGACGAACTCGCCCAGCGGGCCGCCCCCCATCTCGACGCCCTTGTCGAGATCGCCGAGACCGGACTCGACGAGGAATCCGGCGTACGGACACTCCATCTGGCCGGACCACCGGAGTTCACCTCCCTGCGGGCGCTGCCCGCGCTCACCCCGCTCACCACCCAGGGCCTCGCCCTGCGCACCTCCTTCTTCGGCAACCCCGAAGAGACCCTGGAAGGCCTGGCCGCCGGACACCACGATCTGGCCATCACCACGGCTCGGCCGCGCGGCGGGCTGCTCACCTCGACTCCGCTCTGCGACGAGGAACATGTACTGATCGCCGCACCCCGCTGGGCGGCCAGGCTGGGCCATGACGTGCTGCGCGAGGGCCAGGTGGTGCTGGAGCAGCTGCCGGTGGTGGAGGTGCACGAATCCCTCCCGCTCGTCTCCCGCTACTGGGCGACCGTCTTCGAGTCCCAGCCGGCCGCCGCCGGCACCGTGATCGCCCCCGACCTGCGGGCCGTCCTCGAATGCACGGCCGCGGGTGCCGGACTGGCCGTACTGCCCCGTTACCTCTGCGAAGGAGCGCTGGAGCGCGGGGAAGTGGTCGCGCTGCTCGATCCGCCCGTACCCCCGCTGCGCACCTACTTCCTGGTCGTACGCACAGGCACCCTCACCCTGCCCCCGGTCGCACGGGCCCATGAATGGCTGCTGCGCGCCGCCGAGGAGTGGTGAGAGGAGAACAGGCGGGAGACAGGCGGGAGACAGCTGGGAGTCCCGGCGGGAGTTTCAGAAGGGGAATCCCGGGCGAACCTCTTCCCATGACCGAAAGGCCCGTGGTCAAGCGCACCGCACGCGCCATCCTGCTCGACGGCGACGACCTGATCCTGATCAAACGCACCAAACCGGGAGTGGATCCCTACTGGCTCACCCCCGGCGGCGGAGTGGAGCCGACGGACACCACCGTCGTCGACGCACTCCACCGCGAAGTCCACGAAGAACTCGGCGCCAAGATCATGGATGTGGTGCCCTGCTTCGTCGACACCGTGGAACATATCGCCGACGGTGGCGTGACCGGCGTCAAAGTGCAGCACTTCTTCGTCTGCCGGCTGGCCTCGATGGACCCCTCGCTGCGGCACGGCCCCGAGATCGAGGAGCCGCATGGCGAGTACGAGATCGTACGGGTGCCCTTCAGCCGTGTCGGGATCGCCGCCGTCCACCTCGTACCGCTGTCACTGCGGCACTACCTGGACGGCAATATCGAGGGCGTACGCGCGATGCACGCCCCCGACCTGGCCTGAAGACCACCAGCCCGGCCGCGCCGCGTTCCCGGCCCCATCCGGCCGGATCCCGACGACAGGCCCTGGCCCGGACGACAGGACCTAGCCGACCGCCGCCACCAGTTCCTCAAGGGAGTCATGGCGGATCCGCTCCAACGGGATCCCCGCCCCCTTGAGCGCGTCGAGACTGCTGCGGATCATCCCGGGCGGCCCCGACAGATACGCGTCGTACTCATGCCAGGGACCGTAGTCGCGCACCGCCTCCGGAAGCTGCCCCGTAAGCCCCTGGCTGGGCCCCTCGGCGACCACCGGACGCACCGCCAGCCACGGATGCACGCTCTGGAGCCGCAGCATCGTCTCGATGTCGTACAGATCCGCGTCATGGCGCGCACCGTAGAAGACGTGGACGGGGCGGCGGTGCCCATGCTCGGCGACATCCTCGACAAGCGCCTTGATCGGCGCTATGCCCGTGCCGCCGCCCAGACAGAGCAGGCCGTTGTCCGTGCTGTGGTCGACGGTCATCGAACCGGCCGGCGGGCCCAGCCGCAGAACATCGCCGGGACGGGCGTGATGGACCAGCGCGTTGGAGACCCAGCCCGCCGGAACCGCCTTGACATGGAAGGACAGCAGACCGTCCGGACGGGGCGCGGAAGCGAACGAGTAGTGCCGCCAGACCCGTGGCCACCACGGCGTCTCCAGGCTGGTGTACTGCCCCGCCACGAACGGATACGGCTGATCGGGGCGGACCGTGACGACCGCGATGTCGGACGTGCGCAGATCGTGCGAGACCACCTCGGCCTGCCACCAGGCCGGAGCGTGCAGCTCGTTCTCCGCCGCCGCGTCGATCATGATCTGCGAGATCGTGGTGTACGTCCTGACCCAGGCGCCCTCGGTCTCGTCGTCCCAGCTGGCCGAGGCGTAACGGGACAGCGCCCCCAAAAGCGCCTCGCCGACGGCGGGATAGTGCGTGGCCTGCGTGCCGTACTTGCGGTGTCCCCGGCCCAGTTGGCGGAGATAGCCCGTCAGCACAGCCGGCGAGTCCATGTGCTCGGCGGCGGTCAGCAGCGCCTTGAGGAGCCGGTCACGCTGGGCGTCCATGGCGACGGGGAACAGGCTCCGCAGGTCCGGGTGACGGACGAAGAGCAGCGAATAGAAGTACGAGGTGACCTGGTCGGAGACCGGAGCGATCTCGGCCAGCGTACGGCGGACCAGGATGGCGTCCGGGGACGCGTCCGGGTCGTCCGCGGGAGCGGAGGGCGCGGCTGAAGCGGAGGGCGCTGTTGACGCGGAGGGCGCGGACGACGCGACAGGGGCCCCGGTGGACGGCTGCGGCGCCGGCGCCTCGGGAGGCAGCGCGCCCGGCATCGGTGCGGCAGGCTTCGCTGCTCCTGGTGCGGCCTCGGCGGCCGGTCCACCGCCGCTGCCGGCCGTCGCGGCGGGATGCGAAGCGGGGTTCGTAGCGGCTGCGGCGGGGCCTGCCGGTGCAGGGCCTGCCGGTGCCGGATGCTCATGGACCGGCGGATGAGGAGCCGGTCCGTCGGCGCCGCGTACCCCCTTGCCACGCGGCCGGAATGCCTCGGGAACGTCGTCCACCGGCCCCGGCTGCCGCCCGGCCGCCGTATCCGTCCGTGAATCATGCCCCACGGCGCCCTCACGCGGCGGCGGCGCGGAACGAGCCGCCCCGGAGCCCACCGGGCGTATGGAGGCAAGCGAGCGCCCCGGAACGGGTATTCGCTCCCGCCCGGCCGCCTCCCGCGCGCCGTCCGCGGTCCCGGTGTCCGGCCGGCCCTCGCCCTTCGGCGCTCTACGGGCCGCGAACCAACCGCCTCCTCCGCCGTCTCCAGAAGTGCCGTTGTCGGCCGACGTGGTGGTCGGAGCGTCCATGGTGTGCCTCGCCTCGAACATCTCTCGGTCGGTCTGCGCACTTCCGCTGGCCCGGAATACGCTAGCAATTCCCCGCTCTGACTAGGACTGTTGACAGCTCACGTCAACCTCCCCCGAAGCCCCCATTCGGGCACAAGGTGAAGGAGTGCGACATTGCCCACATCGCCTCTGCACGCAGCATGACAGGCCGAGGGACCACAGGGGACAAAGAGCGCGAAGTCCGGGCATCCACACCGGATTTACCGTTAGGCTGCATCGCTCCTGTGCTCATTCGCCGGATTCCCGCCGCGTTTCCCGCGGCACCTCCGGGTCAGAGTATTACTGCCGCCGCCGTACCGGTTCACTGGAGCCGAACCAGTTCATAGGCCTCACGCAGATCGCCTCCCTTGTACGTGTGCGTAGCAAGCCCCGACAGATGGTGATCCGCATTGACCGCCACAGCCCGGGGCACCGTCGCGAAGATCTCCGCATCAGACATCGAATCACCGTAGGCGACACAGTCGTCCAGACCCACCCCGAACTCTGCACACAGCCGGTTCGCGATCTTCACCTTGGCGGCGGGGTTCAAAATGCCCGCCCGGTCGACCGGCTCGGTGAAAGGCAGCACCGGCCAGCGAGAACCATGCGCGGCATGCACACCCCACTCCAGCAGCCGCGCCACAAAGAAGTCGGGCGACAAGGAGATAACAGCGCAGTAATCCCCCCGCTTCCGGATATCCGCCCAGACCTCACGGATACCCAGCAGCCAGGGCGCGCCTTCGAAAGCCGCCGCGACCTGCGCGAGGGTGAGTTCTGCCCACAGCTCCCGGGCCCGCACCGCGAACTCGTCCGGCGCCAGCCCCAGGGATCGAAACTCACGCTCCAACTCCGCGATTTCGGCACCTACCCCCAACTGCCGGGAAATCTCCACAGCCGCCGCCGAACCACGGATCAGCGTTCCATCGAGGTCGAAGAGATGCAGTCTGCGTACGCTTGCCATGTACGCCGAGGTTAGTACGCGCGGTTACTCCCGTGGTCAGACGCCCCACACCCGGCCGCAAGGCACCGTGTTTCACGTGAAACAACTCAAGCGGCCCGCGCGCCGTACTCTCCTCGTCGCCCATGTCGCCACATCCGTGAGCTGGCTGGGACTCACCCTCGGCCTCCTCACCCTCGGCATCACCGCCTACATCACCGACGACGCCACCACCACACAGGCCGCCTACCGCGCCATGAAGATCTTCGCCGACTGGCTGATCGTCCCCATCGCTCTGCTCGCCCTCATCAGTGGAGTGCTGCTCTCACTCGGAACCCCCTGGGGTCTGGCCCGGCACCGCTGGGTGTGGATCAAGTTCTGGCTCACCCTGATCACCCTCGCGGCAACCGTCTTCGCCCTGCGGCCGACCATCAACGACGCCGCGGCCGCCGGACTCCCCAACAGCAGCCTCGTCGCCGCGCCCACCGTGGCGAGCTGTGCCTATCTCTTCATGACAGCGATCTCCGTACTCAAACCCTGGGGACTCACACGGCGCGGCCGACGTCTGCAGCACCGGGCCGCATCCCGTCGCACTACTTCTCGTAAAGCGGTGGACGAACGATCACCGGCTCCGACAGCCTGATCCTTATGTCGACACCGCTGTCCGCACAGCCGATCCGCCGTCTGACCATGAGCGACCTCACCTCCTGCGCAGACCTCGCCGAAGACCGCAGCTGGCCACGCGAAGAGCGCAAATGGAGTCTGCTCCTCTCGGCGAGCACCACCTATGGCATCGACGACCCGGCGGGCACAGGGCTGGCAGGCGTATGCGTCGTCACCTCGTACGGCCCCACGGACCGCCCGGAACTCGCCTCCATCGGCATGCTGCTCGTCGCCGGACGGCACGCGCGCCAGGGGCTCGGGCGGCGGCTCATGAACCACGCGCTGCACGAGGCCGGGAGCACCCCGCTCACCCTCTACGCCACTCCATTCGGACGCCCGCTCTACGAGAAGCTTGGCTTCACCGACATCGGCGAAGCCGAGACGCTCCTCGGACATCTCCGGTCATCGGAGCACCCGCCGCGGATCACCACCCGGCCCGCGTCCGCCAGCGACCTGCCGGCCCTCGTACGCCTGGACACCGAAGTCTTCGGAGCAGACCGCACCCACCTCATCGCACGGCTTCCGGCCTTCGCCGACCGGCTCAGAGTCGCGGAGGAAGGCTCCACCCTCATCGGGTACGCGGCGGCCTGGCCGTCGGCGAGCGCCGATGTCATCGGCCCCCTGATCGCCCGGGACACAGAGACAGCGAAAGCACTGATCTCCACGCTGGCCACGGGCTCGGACCGACCCGTTCGAACCGTCATCGACCTGCGCCACGAAGAACTGCTCAACTGGCTCAAAGAGCATGGCCTGAATCCGGTCACCCTTACGACGCTCATGACATACAGCGACCGGGAACTGCCCGGCGACCGGTCCCGACGGTTCGCACCACTGAACATGGCGACCGGCTGAGCCTCCCGGACCGATCGACCGCCCGATCGACCGACCGCGGCCCCCGACCGGCCCCCGTCAGCGCCCTCCGGCGTACTCTGCGGATCATGAGCGATCTGCACATACGGCCCGCCGCCCACGACGACATCCCCGCCATCGCGGCGATGCTCGCCGACGACCCCTTGGGCGCCCAGCGCGAATCCCCCGACGACCTCACCCCGTACACCGAGGCCTACGAGCGACTCGCCCGCGACCCGAACCAGCACGTCATGGTGGCCGAACTCGATGGCCGGATCATCGGCACGCTCCAGCTCACCATCGTCCCCGGACTCTCCCGGCGCGGCGCGACCCGCTCCATCATCGAGGCCGTACGCGTACACGCCGATGCGCGCGGCAGCGGACTCGGCACGCGCTTCATCGAGTGGGCGGTCGACGAATCCCGTCGCCAGGGCTGCCAGTTGATCCAGCTGACCTCCGACGCCAGCCGCACCGACGCCCACCGCTTCTACGAGCGACTCGGCTTCACCGCCTCACATGTCGGTTTCAAGATGAGTATCTGACAACCGCATCCTTATGTGCCCGGTTTCACGTGAAACATCACAGTCTCTCTACTCCCTGAAATCCCTGCGGCCGAGCCAGCCCTTCGAGTCCACGCCCCCGGGGACCGCGTCGCCCGGCTCATACGGCTCGCGCGTGAAGACGAACGACCCGAGATCGAGATGGCTCACCGAGCCGTCAGGGCGACGCACCACCCGCAGGGTCTCCCCCGCGTAGTAGCCATCGAGTCCTCTCCAGTCGCCATCCGGCTGCACCACGAAGCGGGAACCACGCCCGCCGCCTCGTAGCGGATCAAGTTCCAGGCCCCGGTCCGACGACCACTTCAGCCCGAAGGGATGCGTCCCCCAGTACCACGGCCCGGTGAGATCCAGCAGCGCCCGGTCCGCCTCGGGCAGCGGACGCCACGGTTCGGGGATCCGCGGCTCCGCCTCGGCCACAATGCCGATGAGCTCTGCCGCGATCACCCCGACATACGGCCCCGAGGTGACATTGGCCAGCACCACCGCCGCCACATCCTCCTCCACGCTGACCCACAGACCGGCGACAAATCCGGGCAGCGAACCCATATGCCCCACCAGCGTCCGGTCCCCCCACCGGGCAAGCTGGGTCCCGAGCCCGTAGCCGCCATTCCACTCCCCGGCCTCGGGCGGCGCGGCCGGCGTCCGCATCTCCCGCACCGACTCCGCACTCAGAACCCTCTCGTCCCCCTCCGAGAGGAAGACCGCGAAGCGGCAGAGATCGGCGGCCGTCGACCAGAGCTGACCGGCGGGGGCCATCAGGCCCAGATCCTCCACGGGCTCGGCCAGCATCACATCGGCCCAGGGATGCACAGCCCAGCCGCCCGCGTGCGGCGCCATGGGCCGCGAGGACGTTCGGTCCATGGACAAGGGCTCAAGAACCTCACGCCGCAGCACCTCCTCCCAGGACGCCCCGCGCACGGCCTCCACCAGCGACCCGAGCAGCGTGAAGCCTGGATTCGAGTAGTGATGGCGCCGTCCCGCCGGGTGCAGCACGGGCCGCTCACCGAGGACATCGGCGAGCTCCGGGCGGAGCGAACCCGGTGTCCGCTCCCACCAGGGGGCCGGGGTCTCCGCGCTCAACCCCGCGCTGTGCCCCAGGAGCTGAGCAACCGTGACTTCGCCCACCCCCGTGCCCGGAAGGTGCTTCTCCAGCGGGTCGTTCAGATCGAGCAGTCCCTCATCACGCAACCGCAGTACCAGAACGGCGGTGAACGTCTTGGTGATGGACCCGATCCGGTACTGCGTATCCGCGTCCGGAGCATGCCCCTCCACGCAACTACGGGCCCCCGTCCACACCATCCGCCCCTCTCGCGCCACCGCACCAACCAGTGATGGAGCTCGGCCCTCGGCCTGAGCTCGGGCGATGCGGTGCAACAGGGCTCGACGCGTACTGGGCAGCAACTGTTCGGGAGATGAGGTCATGGTCCACATCTACCGGCGACAGCCCCGCCCGGTCGACTGCATTTCGCTCCACGGCGTCACCCTGGACAGAAACGGCCGCAATGATCAGAGTGACCGCATGACATCCCTGGTACGCCACATCACCATCGACTGCGCCGACGCCTACGCCCTCGGCAGCTTCTGGGCCAAGGTCATCGGCGGCTCCCTGGCGGACGACGACAACCCCGGCGACCCGGAAGCCGTGCTCGCGTCAGAGGGCGCCACGCTGCTGTTCATCCAGGTGCCCGAGGCCAAGTCCACCAAGAACAGAGTCCATCTGGATCTCCAGCCCCAGAACCGCACACGCGACGACGAGGTGGACCGCCTCCTCGCCCTCGGCGCCACCCTTGTGGGCGACCACCGCCGCCCCGACGGCACGGGCTGGGTCACCCTCGCCGACCCGGAAGACAACGAATTCTGCGTGGAACGCAGCGCCGCCGAACGAGCGGCCTGACCAACCCAACCCGACCAACCAAGATGTGGAGGGGACTGTGCACTACCGCGAGCTGGGACGCAGTGGCCTGTCGGTGTCCGAGATCGGCTACGGAGCCTGGGGCATCGGCGAGTCCGGCTGGGTGGGCGCCACGGAGGACGAGTCCGTACGCGCACTGCACCACGCCATCGACCGGGGCGTGAACTTCATCGACACCGCCCGCGGCTACGGCGAGAGCGAGCGCATCGTGGGCCAAGTGGTCCGCGAGCGGGCCGATGACCAGGTGTACGTGGCGACCAAGGTGCCCCCGAAGAATCGCGTCTGGCCTGCCCCCGGCGGGCTGGACCCCGCCGAGAGCTTCCCTGGCACACATATCCGCGACAGCCTGGAGACCAGCCTGCGCGTCAGCGGCCTGGACCACTTCGACGTACTGCAGTTCCACGTCTGGAGCGACGAATGGGTCGGCCGCGGCGACTGGCTGGAGACCATCGCCGAACTCAAGCAGCAGGGGAAGATCCGCCTGTTCGGCATATCCATCAACGACCACGAGCCCGACAACGCCCTCGCCCTGGTCCGCAGCGGCGTCGTGGACACCGTGCAGGTCATCTACAACATCTTCGACCAGGCCCCGGCCGACACCCTGCTTCCCGCCTGCCAGGAACACGGAGTCGGCGTGATCGTCCGAGTGGCCCTCGACGAAGGGGGCCTGACAGGGCGAATCACGGCCGGAACCACCTTCCCCGACGGCGACTTCCGCAGCCGCTACTTCCGCGGCGACCGTCCCGCCCAGGTCGAGCAGCGCGTCAACGCGATCACCACCGAGCTGGGCATCGCCCCCGACGCGATCGCGGAAACCGCACTGCGGTACGTGCTCAGCGCACCGGCCGTCTCCACCGTCATCCCCGGCATGCGCACCGTACGGAACGTGGAGCGCAACACCGCCGTGAGCGACGGGCACCCGCTGACCTCCGACCAGCTCACCCTGCTCGCCAAACACCGCTGGCAGCGCGACTTCTACGCCTGACCCCCGGCGGACGCGGCCCCCGCCGGACGGCTGTCCACGGCGGGGCCGCACCAAGCGAACCGACCTCGGCGTATCGAGCACCCGGATCCAGCAGGCGAGGGACGGGCGTCAGGTCTGCGCCATGTCCACGAAGCGCGAATAGTGGCCCTGGAACGCCACCGTGATCGTCGCCGTCGGGCCGTTACGGTGCTTCGCCACGATGAGGTCGGCCTCACCCGCGCGCGGCGACTCCTTCTCGTAGGCATCCTCGCGGTGCAGCAGGATCACCATGTCCGCGTCCTGCTCGATCGACCCCGACTCACGCAGGTCGGAGACCATCGGCTTCTTGTCCGTACGCTGCTCCGGACCACGGTTCAGCTGCGACAGCGCGATGACCGGCAGCTCCAACTCCTTGGCCAGCAGCTTCAGGTTTCGCGACATGTCCGAGACCTCCTGCTGACGGCTCTCGGCCCGCTTCGAACCGCCCGACTGCATCAGCTGCAGATAGTCGATGATCACCAGCTTCAGCTCATTGCGCTGCTTCAGCCGCCGGCACTTCGCCCGGATCTCCATCATCGAGAGGTTCGGCGAATCGTCGATATAGAGCGGAGCCTGCGACACATCCGGCATACGACGGGCCAGCCGCGTCCAGTCCTCGTCCGTCATCGTGCCCGATCGCATGTGGTGCAGCGCCACCCGCGCCTCCGCCGACAGCAGACGCATCGCGATCTCATTGCGCCCCATTTCAAGCGAGAAGATCACACTCGGCAGATTGTTCTTGATCGACGCGGCCCTCGCGAAGTCCAGAGCGAGCGTGGACTTACCCATGGCGGGACGGGCCGCGATGACAATCATCTGGCCGGGGTGCAGCCCGTTCGTGAGGGAATCGAAGTCCGTGAAGCCGGTCGGCACACCGGTCATCTCACCGCTGCGCGAACCGATCGCCTCGATCTCGTCGAGCGCTCCCTCCATGATGTCGCCGAGCGGCAGATAGTCCTCACTGGTCCGCTGCTCGGTGACGGCATAGATCTCGGCCTGCGCGGAGTTGACGATCTCGTCCACATCGCCGTCGGCCGCGTATCCCATCTGCGTGATCTTCGTGCCGGCCTCGACGAGCCGTCGCAGCACCGCCCGCTCATGGACGATCTCCGCGTAGTACGAGGCGTTGGCCGCCGTGGGCACCGACTGCACCAGGGTGTGCAGATACGACGGCCCGCCCACGCGGGTGATCTCACCCCGCTTGGTCAGCTCGGCCGCCACCGTGATCGGGTCGGCCGGCTCGCCCTTCGCATAGAGATCGAGGATCGCCTGGAAGACGGTCTCGTGCGCGGGGCGATAGAAGTCATGCCCCTTGATGATCTCCACCACATCGGCGATGGCGTCCTTGGACAGCAGCATGCCGCCGAGTACGGACTGCTCGGCATCGAGATCCTGCGGCGGGACTCGCTCGAACCCGGGTGACCCACCGTCCCAGGCACCGCTGTCCCGACCGCGCTCGTGCTGCTCCTCGCGGCCCTGCCCCTCGCCACGGCGCTGCCGGGAGACAGGCAGACGGTCACTGGGACCGGCGTCGGTCCAAGGGTCGTCCAATGGCTCGGGAATGCTCACCGGCCACCTCCTCACGTCCGCTCAGCGGACCTCGCCGTGCCACTCTTTCTACGGCACGACACTGACAAAACGAGAGGCCCATCTCCGGTTCCGGCGCGTCGGACGCCGGTCCACGGTAGGCCCGCGGGCACCGTCAGCCAATCTGGTTATCCACAGGCCATGTGGACGACCGATCAGATGCTGTGGAGAACCCCGGCGATCCTGTGCACGGACCGGGGGACAGCACTGTGGACAAACTCATAATGCCCCTGCCGAACCCACTCTGACCTGCGCTTTTTCCGTCCACCGACTGTGGGGGAGAAAAACTTTCCCGACTGGACCAAGATCAGAACAAACGGCACACAGTCGAGCCTTCGCGAGGCAGTCACGTAAGGAGCCCAGTCGCATTGCGTCACTTACCTGTGGAAGATTAGATTGAGCGCATGACAAAGGCTCCCGCGATATCCAGGACAGGCCCCCGACGGCACGATCGCGAGATCATCGCCCTCGCCGTTCCCGCCTTCGGCGCCCTCGTCGCAGAGCCGCTGTTCGTGATGGTGGACAGCGCGATCGTCGGCCATCTCGGCACCCCCCAACTCGCCGGACTGGCGATCGCGGCAGCCCTGCTGATGACCGCGGTGAGCATCTTCGTCTTTCTCGCCTACGCCACCACCGCGGCCGTGGCCCGGCGCGTGGGCGCAGGTGATCTCCAGGCCGCCATCCGTCAGGGTATGGACGGCATCTGGCTCGCTCTTCTGCTCGGCGCGGCCGTCATCGCCGTCACACTGCCCGCCGCGCCCTGGCTCGTCGGTCTGTTCGGGGCGTCGGACACCGCCGCCCCGTATGCGGTGACCTATCTGCGGATCTCCAGTCTCGGTATCCCGGCCATGCTGGTCGTGCTCGCCGCCACGGGTGTGCTGCGCGGGCTCCAGGACACGCGGACTCCGCTGTATGTCGCCATCGGCGGGTTCGGTGCCAACGCGGTGCTCAATGTGGTGCTCGTCTACGGTGCCGGTCTGGGGATCGCTGGTTCCGCCTGGGGAACGGTGCTGGCTCAGTGCGCCATGGCCGCCGTCTATCTCGTGGTGGTAGTCCGTGGAGCGCGTCGGCACGGGGCCTCGCTCCGTCCCGACGCGGCGGGGATACGGGCGAGTGCGCAGGCCGGCGTGCCACTGTTGGTCCGTACGCTGTCGCTGCGCGCGGTTCTGATGATCGCCACAGCGGTCGCCGCGCGCCTGGGCGACGCGGATGTGGCGGCCCATCAGATCATTCTTTCGTTGTGGAGTCTGACAGCTTTCGCGCTCGATGCGATCGCCATCGCGGGCCAGGCGATCATTGGCCGCTATCTGGGGGCGGGTGACACTCAGGGCGCCCGGGATGTCTGCCGTCGCATGGTGCAGTGGGGGGTGGCGGCGGGTGTGGGGCTCGGCGTTCTGATCGTGGCGACGCGTCCGTTGTTCATTCCTCTGTTCACCGGTGACCAGGTGGTGCGGGAGGCGCTGCTGCCGGCTCTGTTGGTGGTGGCTGTTACTCAGCCGATCTCGGGGATCGTCTTCGTGCTGGACGGCGTGCTGATGGGCGCAGGGGACGGCCCCTATCTGGCGGGAGCGATGTTGGTGACGCTGGCGGTCTTCGCCCCGGTCGCGCTGCTCGTTCCCATCTGGGGCGGCGGTCTGACGGCTTTGTGGTGGGCGATGGGGCTGATGATGGGGGTTCGTATGCTGACGCTCTGGCTGCGCACCCGCTCGGGGCGGTGGCTGGTCGTAGGCGCCACCCGCTGACGGAAGAACGCAGACCTGGTTTCACGTGAAACATGGCCACTGCCGAAAACATGGCCGCTGCCGAGCGGTCGCAGATCCCGGGTGGTCTCAGAGAGAGTGACCTCGGAGAGAACGAGAGGACCGCATCCCCTGGGGGATGCGGTCCTCTCCATGTACTGCTGAGCGCTGTACTGCTGAGCGCTTCGCTCAGGCGGCGATGACCTCGACGCCGAGCTTCGCGGCGACCTCGGGGTGCAGCCGGACGGACACCTGGTGCGAGCCCAGGGTCTTGATCGGCGAACCGAGCTCGATGCGGCGCTTGTCGACCTCCGGGCCACCGGCGGACTTGATCGCCGAGGCGAGGTCGGCCGGGGTGACGGAGCCGAAGAGGCGGCCGGCGTCGCCGGAGCGAACGGCCAGACGTACCTTCACGCCTTCGAGGCGGGCCTTGATCTCGTTGGCCTGCTCGATGGTGGCGATCTCGTGGATCTTGCGGGCGCGGCGGATCTGCGCCACGTCCTTCTCGCCGCCCTTGGTCCAGCGGATCGCGAAACCACGCGGGACCAGGTAGTTGCGAGCGTAGCCGTCCTTGACGTCGACGACGTCGCCGGCGGCACCGAGGCCGGAGACCTCGTGGGTGAGGATGATCTTCATGATTCGGTCACCCTTCCCTTATCGCGCGGTGGACGTGTAGGGCAGCAGCGCCATCTCACGGCTGTTCTTGACTGCCGTGGCGACGTCACGCTGGTGCTGCGTGCAGTTGCCGGTGACGCGGCGGGCACGGATCTTGCCGCGGTCGGAAATGAACTTCCGCAGCATGTTCGTGTCCTTGTAGTCCACGTACTGGGTCTTGTCCTTGCAGAATGCGCAGACCTTCTTCTTAGGCTTGCGCACAGGCGGCTTCGCCATGGTGTTTCTCCTGTGTGATCAAGAAGTGGGGTGCGAGCCCGCCCTAGAAGGGCGGCTCGTCCGAGTAGCCGCCGCCGGAGCTTCCGCCCCAGCCGCCTCCATTGCCCCCGCCGCTCTGCGGCTGCTGCTGGCCGCCACCGGCCGGCGCGCTGGTGGCCCACGGGTCGTCGGCAGGTGCTCCGCCGCCGCCCTGCTGACCACCACCGGGGCCGCCGCCCCAGTTTCCGCCGCCCTGCTGGCCGCCGCCGTAGCCGCCCTGGCCACCGCGGCCGGTGGTCTTGGTGACCTTGGCCGTGGCGTTCTTGAGGCTGGGGCCGACTTCTTCGACGTCCAGCTCGTAGACCGTGCGCTTGACGCCCTCGCGGTCCTCGTAGGACCGCTGCTTCAGCCGGCCCTGCACGACAACGCGCATGCCTCGCTGGAGCGACTCGGCGACGTTCTCCGCCGCCTGACGCCAGACCGAGCAGGTCAGGAAGAGGCTTTCGCCGTCCTTCCACTCATTGGTCTGACGGTCGAAGGTGCGGGGAGTGGACGCGACGCGGAACTTCGCGACCGCCGCACCGGACGGGGTGAAGCGCAGCTCGGGGTCGTCGACGAGATTGCCGACGACCGTGATGACGGTCTCGCCTGCCATGGGTGAACCTCTCGGCGGGGATTGCTTCTGGCTGCTTGCTGCTGCTCGGGCCCGATGACCGCTGAGCTAGGAGCTCAGTGGGTCTCGGGACGGAGGACCTTGGTCCGGAGGACCGACTCGTTCAGGTTCATCTGTCGGTCGAGCTCCTTGACGACTGCGGGCTCGGCCTGCAGGTCGATGACCGAGTAGATGCCCTCGGGCTTCTTCTTGATCTCGTAAGAGAGACGACGACGGCCCCAGGTGTCGACCTTCTCGACCTTTCCGTTGCCCTCACGGACGACGGAGAGGAAGTTCTCGATCAGCGGGGAGACAGCGCGCTCCTCAAGATCGGGGTCGAGGATGACCATCACCTCGTAGTGACGCATGTGGAACCCACCTCCTTTGGACTCAGCGGCCACGGTCGTTCCGTGGCAGGAGGGTCGTGATGCGTGAGCAACGGTATCGGCCGCCACTGACAATCCGGCTCGCCGGGCGAGGGGATCGTTTTCTGGCGCGGGCAGACACCGCCGCAGACCGTACAGACTACTCACAGACCGGCTTCCGCTTGAAATCCGGTCGCCCGCGGACGCAATCTGTACACATCGGGTGTGCGCGGCGCTACGATGCGCCGCCTTCAGGCAAGGCCAGGAGGTGCCAGATGGCACAGGCAATGCGACCGAACTCCGCCACCTCTCTGTTCTCCACGGACGGCAAGCGTCATCCCCTCCAGGACATCCTGGTCGTGGTGACGCTGACACTGGGCGTTCTCGCCTTCGTCTCGGCTTTCTTCCACAATCTGCATCTGCTCAGTTCGTGGGCGGGACTGGTGGGGATCCTGACGGGCGCGTACGGGCAGTTCATCTCCGTGACGACGCGTGAACGGTTCCTGATCATCATCGGGCTCGGCGCCTCGGCGGTCGGGTTCTTCCTCGGAATGGCGCACGGCGGACTGTTCGGTGGGGTCGTCGGATAGCCGGACGCTCCGCCCACAGCCAGACGGGGCGCTCCATCGGCACAGTAGGCTTCGGCGCGAGAGCCGGAGCCCCTGTATCGATGGGGACACACCTGCCGAGGAGCGCCCCGCATGAGTCTGACCCTGAGGACCATCAGCCGAGAGCAGCATCTGGCGTATATCCAGAGTCTGCCGGCGGCGAGTCATTGCCAGGTCCCGGCGTGGGCTGATGTCAAGACGGAGTGGCGCTCGGAGAACCTGGGCTGGTTCGACAAGAACGACCAGCTGGTCGGCGCGGGGCTGGTGCTCTACCGCCAGCTGCCGAAGATCAAGCGGTATCTGGCGTATCTGCCCGAGGGGCCGGTGCTGAACTGGTACGCCCCGAATCTGGACGAGTGGCTGCGGCCGATGCTGGCGCATCTGAAGCATCAGGGTGCCTTCTCGGTGAAGATGGGTCCGCCGGTGGTGATTCGTCGGTGGAACGCGGGTGCGATCAAGTCGGGTATTCAGGATCCGGATGTGAAGCGTCTGCGCGATGTCGAGGCGACGCACATCGAGCCGCGGGCGTTCGAGGTGTCCGACCGGCTGCGCAAGATGGGCTGGCAGCAGGGGGAGGACGGCGGCGCGGGCTTCGGTGATGTGCAGCCGCGCTATGTCTTCCAGGTGCCGTTGGCGAATCGGTCGCTGGATGATGTTCTCAAGGGCTTCAATCAGTTGTGGCGGCGCAATATCAAGAAGGCCGAGAAGGCCGGCGTCGACGTGGTACAGGGCAGCTATGAGGATCTCGGTGAGTGGCAGCGGCTGTACGAGATCACAGCTGAGCGGGATCATTTCCGGCCGCGCCCGCTGTCTTACTTCCAGCGCATGTGGACGGTGCTGAACAACGAGGACCCGAATCGTATGCGGCTGTATTTCGCCCGTCATGAGGGTGAGAATGTCGCGGCGGCGACGATGCTGATCGTGGGCGGTCACGTCTGGTACTCGTACGGTGCGTCGGCCAATCACAAGCGTGAGGTCAGGCCTTCGAACGCCATGCAGTGGCGGATGCTGCGTGACGCGTACGCGATGGGTGCGACGGTCTATGACCTGCGCGGGATCTCCGACTCGCTCGATGAGACCGATCATCTCTTCGGTCTGATCCAGTTCAAGGTGGGTACTGGCGGCGAGGCTGTCGAGTACATCGGTGAGTGGGATTTCCCGCTCAACAAGCTGCTGCACAAGGCGCTTGACATCTATATGTCGCGCCGCTGACCGCGGTGGTGGCCGACGGTCAGCCCCTGTGGCGTTCCGCGCGGCGGCCGGTTCTTTCCCTTTCGTTCCCTCCCCCCTCGTTCGTTCCTTCCCTCCTCGTTCTTCCCCTTCTCGTTCCCCCCTCGTTTCTCCTCCTCGTTCATCCATCTCTTCGATTCACGGCAGCCGAGAGAAAGGTTCCGGACCGGTATGGCGCTCTCCCTCTACGTCGACACCGCGCGCTGGCGGGCGCACCAGAAGTCGGTCATCGAGCAGTTCCCGGGGGTTGTCCCGGTCTGCAAGGGCAATGGCTATGGCTTCGGTCATGAGCGTCTCGCCGATGAGACCACGCGCTTCGGCTCCGACACGCTGGCTGTCGGAACCATCTACGAGGCGGCCAGGATCAAGGACTGGTTCAGTGGTGACCTGCTGGTTCTCACGCCGTTCCGGCGGGGTGAGGAGCCGGTGCCGCTGCCCGACCGGGTGGTGCGTTCGGTTTCGTCCGTCGATGGTGTCTTCGCGCTGGTGGGCGCTCGTGTGGTCATCGAGTGCATGAGTTCGATGAAGCGCCATGGCGTGAAGGAGGAAGAGCTCGGCCAGTTGCACGCGGCCATCGAGGATGTGCGGCTGGAGGGCTTCGCCCTGCATCTGCCGCTGGACCGTACGGACGGTTCCGACGCGGTGGAGGAGGTCATCGCGTGGATGGACCGGCTGCGTGCGGCGCGGCTTCCGTTGCACACGATGTTCGTGAGTCATTTGCGCGCCCCGGAGCTGGCCAGGTTGCAGCAGCAGTTCCCGCAGACCCGTTTCCGGGCGCGTATCGGTACGCGGCTGTGGCTGGGGGATCATGACGCGACGGAGTACCGGGGCTCTGTTCTGGATGTCACCCGCGTCTCCAAGGGGGAGCGGTTCGGCTATCGCCAGCAGAAGGTCGCTTCCGACGGCTGGCTCGTGGTGGTCGCCGGCGGAACGTCCCACGGGGTGGGGCTGGAGGCTCCGAAGGCGTTGCACGGGGTGATGCCTCGCGCGAAGGGTGTCGCGCGTGCGGGTCTGGCCACGGTGAACCGGAATCTGTCGCCATTCGTCTGGGACGGCAAGCAGCGCTGGTTCGCGGAGCCGCCGCATATGCAGGTGTCGATCCTGTTCGTGCCGTCGGACGCGCAGGAGCCCAAGGTCGGGGATGAGCTGGTGGCTCATCTGCGGCACACGACGACGCAGTTCGACCGTCTCGTCGACCGCTGAGCGGGACGTCACTCAAAAGGCCGCAGAGCGCTCCAGGGGCGCTCTGCGGCCTTTTCACGTCGGCGACCGGCCTGGGCGGCCTCGCGGCCGTGTGGGCCGCTCAGGCGGCTCCTGGTGGCCGTACTCCCCATTCGACCCGGGGCCCTTCCACCGACTGGGCGGCGTGCTGTGTCGGCCTGGCGGCGCCGCCGAGTACGAATCTGTCCTGTGCCCGGTCCAGTACGCCGCCCGACGGGTCGTCGGAGCCGTCGGTGCGTACACCGTCTTTCTCGGGCATCAGGATGTCCCGTACGACCAGTGCGCACAGGTAGAGCGTCCCCAGCAGGTGCAGGGCGATGGCGAGCTGGTAGCCCTCGGTGGGCAGTCCCTTGTGTGCGTCGCCGCTGGTCGTGTAGGCGAGGTACATCCAGATGCCGAGGTAGTACATGACCTCGCAGGCCTGCCAGATCAGGAAGTCTCGCCAGCGAGGCCGGGCGAGGGCCGCCAGTGGGACGAGCCACAGTACGTACTGCGGTGAGTAGACCTTGTTGGTGAGGATGAAGGCGGCAACGACGAGGAAGGCGAGCTGGGCGAAGCGTGGGCGGCGGGGGGCCGTCAGGGCGAGCGTCGCGATGCCCGCGCACGCAAGGAGCATCAGGAGCATCGCGTAGTTGTTGACGGTGCCGACGTCCAGGGACTCGCCCGTGCGCTGGGTGATGATCAGCCAGAAGGAGCCGAAGTCGACCTGGCGCTCCTGGCTGAAGGTGTAGAACTTCTTCCATCCCTCGGGTGCGAGGACCATGACCGGCAGATTCACCGCGAGCCATGCGGCGGCGGCGCCCAGGACCGCCGTTCCGTACTCACGGAATCGCCCGGCACGCCAGCACAGCAGGAGCAGCGGCCCCAGGAGCAGTACGGGGTAGAGCTTGGCGGCGGTCGCGAGACCGATGAGGATGCCGAAGGCCAGGGCGCGGCCGCGTGACCACATCAGCATCGCGGCGGCGGTGAGCGCCACGGCCAGCAGGTCCCAGTTGATGGTGGCCGTGAGTGCGAAGGCGGGCGCGAGGGCGACCAGCAGGGCGTCCCAGGGCCGGCGGCGGTGGGTGCGGGCGACGCAGACGGCGATGATCGCGGCGCAGATCATCAGCATTCCCGCGTTGACCATCCAGTACATCTGCTCGCGGTACTGCAGGGAGCCGCCCGGGGTGAGCCAGGAGGCGACCTCCATGAAGAGGCCGGTCAGTACGGGGTACTCCAGGTACTCCATGTCGCCGTTGAGCCGGTCGAAGTACGGCACCAGGTTGTCGGAGAAGCCGCGTCCCAGGAAGAGGTGCGGGATGTCCGAGTAGCACGCGTGGGTGTATTGCGAGCTGGCGCCGCGGAACCAGGCCCAGTTGTAACACGGCATCTTCTGCGCCATGCCGAGCGCAAACATGCCGATCGCCACAAGCGCGACGACGCGTACGGGGGTGAACCTGCTGCTGCCGAACCAGGCCCAGCGCCCGACCGGGCCGCCGATCAGCTCGCTGCCGGCCGCGGCGATCTCGTCACGCCGCGTGGGCGGCACGACCGGCCGGTCCTGGTCCACGGATGTCTCTTCTGCGCTGGGCATGGCGCCCATCCTGCCGTATGCCGCCAGGAACACGGCGAGGGCCGCCGCACCGTACACGTACGCGAGTCGGTACGTGCCGGTGCGGCGGCCCTCGTGGCGGGTCTCGTGGGCGGCGCTCGGCCTCCCGGGCCCGTCGCGGTCAGCCTCTGGGGCCTCCGAAGATGCTTCCGGTGTCGCCGGAGCTCTCGTCGGGGGAGGTTGACGGACTGCTTTCTCCGCCAGGTCCGCCGTTGCCGCCATTACCTCCGTTGCCGCCGTTGCCCCCATTGCCGCCGTTTCCGCCACCGTTGGCGCAGCCGAACGGCTGGTTACAGGATTCCTCCGAGGAGGGCGTGTCGGACGGCGTCTCGGACGGCGTCTCCGAGGGGGTCTCGGACGGCGTCTCGCTCGGCGTCTCGGACGGCGTCTCGCTCGGGGTCGGGGACGGTGATGTGCCGCCGCCGTACCAGGCCCCTCCGACGGGCTCGGGCTCGGGGAACTTCACGACTGGCTCCCCCTTGAGCACCTCTTCCATGTAGTCGTGCCAGATCTCCGAGGGGAACGAGGCACCGTGGATCTTGTCCTGGCCACCCGTACCGAACATCTTCAGGAACTCGCGGTTCTTGTTCGTCGCGTCGTCGTCCATCCGGTACATGTCGATGGCGGTCGACAGCTGCGGGGTGTAGCCCACGAACCAGGCCGACTTGTTGCCGTCGGTGGTACCGGTCTTGCCGGCCACCTCGCGCCCTTCGAGCCGCGCGTTCTTACCGGTGCCCTTCTCCACCACGGTCTTCAGTACGTCCGTGACGTTGTCGGCGACGGCCGGGTCGAACGCCCTCTTCTCCTTGTTCTCGTGCTCGTAGACGGTCTTGCCGCTCTGGAGCACCTTGGTGACGGAGTAGGGATCCCGCTGCTTACCGCTGGAGGCGAACGTGCCGTAGGCGCCCGCCATCCGGATGGCGCTGGGGTCCGAGATACCGATCGAGAAGGACGGGACGTTCGACTCGGTGAGGGAGCTCTCCAGCAGCCCGGCCTTGATGGCGGCGTCACGGACCTGGGGGATGCCCACGTCCATGCCCAGCTGGACGAACGGGGAGTTGGCCGATTCCTGCATGGCGTAGCGCAGGTCGATGGGCCCGTAGTCCTTGTCGCCGTCGTTGACCTGGAGCCACTCCTTGCCCTTTTCGTTGGTCCAGATCGAACCGTCGTAGTTCTTGATCTTCAGCTTGTTGTCGCCGTTGTAGATGGTCTTGTCGGGCGAGACGGTCGTGCGGCTGCCGTCGACCGGATCGCGGACGCCGTCCTGCATCGCCGCGGCCAGAACGAACGGCTTGAAGGTCGAGCCGACCTGGGCTCCGGTCTGGTCGGCGTTGTTGGTGAAGTGCTTGGTGGCGTCCTGGCCGCCGTAGATGGCGACGATCTTGCCGGAGTCGGGCTCGACGGAGGCGCCGCCGAACTGGACGTGTGTGTCGGTGTCCGGGCGCTTCTTGGGGTCGATGTTGGCGTCGTAGACCTTCTCGACAGCGTCCTTCAGCTGTTCGACCTTCTTCTTGTTGAAGGTCGTGTGGATCTCGAAGCCGCCCCTGGAGAGATCGTCTGCCGTGAGGCCCTTCGTGTTGTTGTTGACGAAGTACGCCTTGGCGAGGTCGACCAGGTAGCCGATCTGTCCGCCCTGCTGGGTGTTCTTCTTGACACCGTCCGGCATCGGGAACTTGGTGTACTTGGCCCGCTCGGACTGCTCAAGATGGCCGTCCTTCACCATCTCGTCGAGGATCCAGCCCCAGCGCTCGGTGGCCCTCTGCGTGTTCGCCTCGGCGGTCGCCCTCGGGTCGATGGAGGTCTGGCCGGCGGGGTCGTAGTACGTCGCGCCCTTGAGGAGCGTGGCCAGGAGCGCGCACTCGCTGGCGTTCAGCTCGGAGGCGTCCTTGCCGTAGTAGGTGCGGGCGGCGGCCTGGATACCGAAGGCGCCTCGCCCGTAGTAAGAGGTGTTCAGATAGCCCGCCATGATCTCGGGCTTCTCCATGTCGGTGCCGACCTTCATGGAGATGAACAGCTCTTTGAACTTGCGGCTCAGGGTCTGGCTCTGGTCGCCGAGCCGGGCGTTCTTGACGTACTGCTGGGTGATGGTGGAGCCACCCTGGGTGTTGCCGCCCTTGGCCATGTTGATCAGAGCGCGGCCGATACCCATCGGGTCGACACCCGAGTCGTCCCTGAAGGACTTGTTCTCGGCGGAGATCACCGCGTTCTGCATGTCCTCGGGGATCTTCTCGATCGGGATGATCTGCCGGTTGACCTCCCCACCGGTGGCGACCATCTGGGTGCCGTCGTCCCAGTAGTAGACGTTGTTCTCGGCCTTCGAGGCGAGATTGGGGTCCGGCACCTGTACCAGCGCGTAGGCGATGGTCCCGGCGGCCATGATGGACGCGACGAAGGCGATACCGAGTCCGGTGGTCTGCTTCCAGGACGGCACCCAGCGCCGCCAGCCGTACTTGCCCTGGCGCGGGTAGTCGATGAACCGCTTCTTGTACGGCTCACCGCGGCCGCGGCCGGCGCCCCCGCCGTCCGCCCCACGCCTGCGGCCACCCCGCTGGGCGGCACGTCGGGCCGCGGCGCGGCCACCGTAGGGCGGCTCCTCCTGATAGGAGCCGGAAGGTGAGGCCGAAACGGTTTCTCGGGACGGGGCGGCGCGGCGGCCGGATGGCTGCTGGGCCGCACGCCTGGCCGCGGCACGACCGCCACCCTGCGGCTGCGGCGGTTTGCGACGGTGCTCGCTCATCGAACGACTACTCCTCGGGCAGGCGCGGGCGCCTGGAAGCGGCAGTTGAGTTCCGGTCCCCCCGAAATGAATACGGACCGGTCCGGCATCGGGCTCATCCGACATGCATCCGGTAAGCCGACAGTCTTGACGCTGACCGGCGTCATTCGGTTCCCGGTGGTCTGCATGCCGCACAGACTACGCACGGTCAAAACCCCCCGAGAGCTGAAGTTCACCCTAAATCAGGCAAGTTGCTTCCTGAGAATTAGTGATGTGACGCCGTTCACGATGGTCCCCCTTGTCGCAATCTCCACTCCGTTCTATCGTCGGGATGTATCGAGTCGATACATCAGTACGGCATAAGAGTCCGGACAGCGGAGGAGGCGACGGGTGAGCAGACGCTCGGGCATCCTTGAATTCGCTGTCCTCGGTCTGCTCCGCGAGTCCCCCATGCACGGATATGAGCTGCGGAAACGGCTCAATACGTCGCTGGGGATCTTCCGCGCCTTCAGTTACGGGACGCTCTATCCCTGCCTCAAGACGCTGGTCGCCAACGGCTGGTTGATCGAGGAGCCGGGGAGCGCTCCGGAGGACGCGCTCGCCGCCTCCCTGGCGGGGCGCCGCGCCAAGATCGTCTATCGGCTGACGGCGGAAGGTAAGGAGCACTTCGAGGAGCTGCTGTCCCACACCGGTCCCGACGCCTGGGAGGACGAGCACTTCGCGGCTCGGTTCGCCTTCTTCGGGCAGACGGAGCGTGAGGTGCGGATGCGGGTGCTGGAGGGCCGCCGCAGCAGGCTGGAGGAGCGTCTGGAGAAGATGCGCGCCTCACTGGCCCGTACCCGCGAGCGCCTCGACGACTACACGCTGGAGCTCCAGCGGCACGGCATGGAATCCGTGGAGCGCGAGGTGCGCTGGCTGAACGAGCTCATCGAAAGCGAGCGGGCGGGGCGGGATCAGAGACGGCCCGACCCCGGAAGTCCCGCTGAGCGAGAAGGCACATCAGGAGAAGCGGACGGCCTGCCCCGGCACCGGGATGCCACGTCTTCCGGGGGCACGCCCCCGGGTCATCCCGGCCCGCCGGATCCGTCCGCGGACACCACCAAGTGAGGTCCTGCATCTCCGCAGGGTTTCATCACGAACACTGACATCACACAGGGAGCAACCGGAATGGGTTCGGTACGCGTAGCCATCGTCGGCGTGGGCAACTGCGCCGCCTCACTGGTGCAGGGCGTCGAGTACTACAAGGACGCCGACCCGGCGGGCAAGGTACCGGGGCTGATGCATGTCCAGTTCGGCGAGTACCACGTGCGGGACATCGAGTTCGTTGCCGCCTTCGACGTTGATGCGAAGAAGGTCGGCCTCGACCTCGCGGACGCCATCGGCGCCAGTGAGAACAACACCATCAAGATCTGTGACGTGCCGTCCTCGGGCGTCACGGTCCAGCGCGGCCACACCCTCGACGGTCTGGGCAAGTACTACCGCCAGACGATCGAGGAGTCCCCCGAGGCGCCGGCGGACATCGTCCAGACCCTCAAGGACAAGCAGGTCGATGTCCTGGTCTGCTACCTGCCCGTGGGTTCCGAGGACGCCGCGAAGTACTACGCGCAGTGCGCCATCGACGCCAAGGTCGCCTTCGTCAACGCCCTTCCGGTCTTCATCGCCGGTACGAAGGAGTGGGCGGACAAGTTCACCGAGGCCGGTGTCCCGATCGTCGGTGACGACATCAAGTCCCAGGTCGGTGCCACGATCACGCACCGCGTCATGGCGAAGCTCTTCGAGGACCGGGGTGTCATCCTGGACCGCACGATGCAGCTGAACGTCGGCGGCAACATGGACTTCAAGAACATGCTGGAGCGCGAGCGCCTGGAGTCCAAGAAGATCTCGAAGACGCAGGCCGTCACCTCCCAGATCCCCGACCGTGACCTGGGTGCCGACAATGTCCACATCGGCCCGTCGGACTACGTCGCCTGGCTCGACGACCGCAAGTGGGCGTACGTCCGCCTTGAGGGCCGTGCCTTCGGTGACGTCCCGCTGAACCTGGAGTACAAGCTGGAGGTCTGGGACTCCCCGAACTCCGCGGGTGTCATCATCGACGCGGTGCGCGCCGCGAAGATCGCCAAGGACCGCGGTATCGGTGGCCCCATCCTCTCCGCGTCGTCGTACTTCATGAAGTCGCCGCCGGTCCAGTACTTCGACGACCAGGCCCGCGAGAACGTCGAGAAGTTCATCGCCGGCGAGGTCGAGCGCTAGAGCGCGGCCTCCCCGTCACGACGAGAAGGGTCCCCGGACTGCTGGTCCGGCGACCCTTCTCGTCCGTTCCGGTCCGCGTGTGTGACGCTGGCTCACATGTCTGTCGTGCGTGATCTGCGTGTGCTCCTGCGCCTCGGAAACTTCCGCCGACTGCTGGCGGTCCGGTTGTTCTCCCAGGCGGCCGACGGTGTCTTCCAGGTGGCGCTCGCCGCGTACGTCGTCTTCTCCCCGGAGAAACAGACCTCGCCCGCCTCGATCGCCTCCGCGATGGCCGTGCTCCTCCTGCCGTATTCACTGATCGGCCCGTTCGCCGGGCTGCTCCTGGACCGCTGGCAGCGCCGCCAGGTCTTTCTGTACGGGAATCTGCTGCGGGCCCTCCTCGCGGGCTGTACGGCGGTGCTGATCGTGGTCTCCGTACCCGACTGGCTCTTCTATGTCTCGGCGCTGTCGGTGACCGCCGTCAACCGGTTCGTTCTCGCCGGGCTCTCGGCCGCCCTGCCGCGTGTGGTGGACGACGAGCGGCTGGTCCTCGCGAACTCGCTCTCTCCGACCGCCGGAACGCTCGCCGCGACCGCGGGCGGCGGACTCGCCTTTGTCGTGCGGCTGACGGTCTCGGACTCCGACGCGGCCGTGATGCTGCTGGGCGCCGTCCTCTATCTCTGCGGGGCGCTCGCCTCCCTCCGGCTGGCGCGCGAACTGCTGGGTCCTGGAAAGTCGCCGCGAGACCGGCCCCGACTGAGCGCCGCCCTGTCCTCGACGGCACACGGGCTCGCGGACGGGGTACGGCATCTCGCCGAGCGACGGGCGGCGGCCAAAGCGCTGGCGGCCATGACGGTGATGCGCTTCTGCTACGGGGCGCTGACGGTGATGGTGCTGATGCTCTGCAGATACGCCTGGACGGAGCGGGAGGACAGCGGGCTGGCGCTGCTCGGGCTGGCCGTCGCCATCTCCGGCGCGGGATTCTTCGCCGCCGCGGTTCTCACGCCCTGGGCGGCGGGCCGACTCGGCCCGTTCGGGTGGATGGCACTGTGCGCGGGAGCGGCGGCCGTCCTGGAGCCGGCCTTGGGGCTGACCTTCGCGCCCACCCCCATCCTGGCCGCCGCCTTCATTCTCGGCCTGATCACCCAGGGCGCGAAGATCGCCACGGACACTGTGGTGCAGACGGCGGTGGACGACGCCTTCCGGGGCCGGGTCTTCTCCCTCTACGACGTCCTCTTCAATGTCGCCTTCGTCGGCGCGGCGGGGGTGGCCGCGGCGATGCTGCCGCCTGACGGCCGCTCCGTGCCACTCGTGGTCACGGTGGCCGTGCTCTACGCAGGAGTGGCCGCAGCCGTGGCGTACGGAGCACGGGGGCGATGTTTCACGTGAAACATCGCCCCACAAGCACCGAACCGCGGGGGATGTTTGTCCTGGATGAAGTCCCGCGGGGGGGGCTACGGGCGGTAGAGGGCCGCGGTGCGGTGCGGGCCGGAGGGAGGGGGGAGGG